>CAZVFF010000293.1:0-3108 GCA_964626395.1 uncultured Iamiaceae bacterium
GTTCCACAGCCCGTCGCCACCGACGACGACGATCGAATCGCCGATGCCCTGCCACACGTCCTTGAACGCGTCGATCGTCGAATCGGGGGCGTCCAGCAGGTACATCACCTCGTAGCGCAGATCCGCGATGCCACCGTGGGAGTGCTCGTGCGCCTCGGCGAGCGCCAACGCGACGTCGTCGACCTCGGGCGCCTCGGGCAGGTCCCGATCGGCGATCACGTGCAGGGCCGCGTCGAACAACAACATCAGGCCGGTCCCACCGGCGTCGACCACACCGGCGTCGGCGAGCACATCGAGCAACTCGGGTGTGGAGGCCAGCGCGTCGTGGCCGGCGACCCGGGCCGCGTCGAACACCTCGACCAGGCTGGCTCCGTCCCCGGCGGCGACCGCACCGTTGGTCGCCCCGCGTACCACGGTCAGGATCGTGCCCTCCACGGGTTTCATGACCGCGCCGTAGGCGGCGTCGGTGGCCGCTTTCAACCCGGCGACCCACCCGGCGGCATCGACGCCGTCGGGGTGGGTCCGTGCGACCTCGGCGAGACCCCGCAGGATCTGGGACAGGATCACGCCGCTGTTGCCACGGGCACCCATGAGCGACCCGTGACTGATCGCGGTGCACACCGCGTCCATATCGGCGTCGTCGTCGAGATCGTCGAACTCCTCGGCGACCGAGGTGACGGTCAGCGCCATGTTCGTACCGGTGTCGCCGTCGGGTACGGGGTACACGTTCAACCGGTTGATCCGCTGCTGGTGGGCACGGAGCAGATCGCGGAAACACCCGATGATGTCGCGCAGGTCGGCAGCGGTCACGTGGTCGGAGGTCATCGGGGAAGCATCGTAGGGCCCCGGGCACCCGTGCGAGGGTACGATCGGCGTCCGTGAGTGACGCCTCGACCGATCGCACCCCTCCCTACGTCGCACTCGTGGTGGACCCGGACCCCACCTGGCGCCAGCAATCGATCCAAGCGGTCGGCGCCCACGCGGTTCCGGTCGAGGTGCCGAATCTGGAAGCGGCACGGTCCCGGCTGAACACCGAACCGGTGAACCTGGTGATCTTCGGTCCGGGCACCGGGATCTCGGTCAACGCCCACCTCGCACCACTTTTGCAGCAACGCCCGAAACTGGGGGTGTTGTTGATCATGGACCTCGACATCGACGGCCTGCGTGCCGCGATGCACGCCGGGATCCGCGAGGTGCTCCCCGCCGACACCGGCATCCGCGAATTTTCCGAGGCGGTGGGACGCTTGCGTGACGTCGTCCCCGCCCTGGCACCCTCCGCGGCGCCGTTGCGACCGGTCGGGGCTGCCGGCGCCCGCCGCGAACGTGGCCGACTGGTGATGGTGTGTTCCGCGAAGGGCGGCACCGGCGTGTCGACCGTCTCGGTGAACCTGGCCGCCGCACTCGCACGGACCGGACGTACCGTGACCCTGTGCGACGCGGACCCGGTCTTCGGCGACCTGCCGCTGCTCATGGGGCTCAAGGCCCGTCCGGAACTGGAACCGGGCGAGTTGCCCAAACGCCTGCAACCCGAGGAGGTCATCGACGAACTGGCCCTGCACGAACCCACCGGGGTGCAACTGTTCACGATGTTCCGCGCCCGCATGCCGCTGAACGAACTGCCCAAGGAGTTGGTCATGGCCACCTTCGAAGGGTTGCAGGCAGCATCGGACATCGCGATCATCGACATGCCGGCCCCGTTGGTGAACATCGCCGAGTACCTGATCCACGCCGACGAGTTGTTCTTCGTCGCCGGAACCGACGTGGCGTCGCTGAAGAACCTGCGCCTCGCGCGCCAGTTGATGGACAACGCGGGCCTGCCGGTCGACAAGTCGTGGATGATCCTGAACCGGATCCGCAACTACGCCGACTTCGAAGCCGCCGGCTACACCCAGATCGTCGGTCTGCCCGTGGTGTGCGCGATCCCCGATTCGACGGCGATGATCACCGCCGGCGATCACGCCGAGGTCCTCGTGCAGTCCTCACCGCGGGAACACGCGTCCCGTGCGTTCACCAAGTTCGCCCAGGACCTCGCCGGGCGTTTCGACCAGATCGACGCCGGCGCCGTACCCTGAGCCCCGTCGGTTCTTTGCCCGCCGGGAAACCCCGGGCCTAGGATTCGGCCCTGTCCCTGTCACGACCCCGAGTAGAACGGCTGGACCCCGATGGCATCAACATGTGAGGTGTGCGGCAAGCACCCTTCCTTCGGCATGAGCCTCTCCCACTCGCACCGGCGCACCAAGCGTCGCTGGAACCCGAACATCCAACGGGTCCGGGCGAAGGTCGGGGGCACCACCAAGCGCATCAACGTGTGCACCCGATGCATCAAGGCCGGCAAGGTGGAGAAAGTCGTCCGCTGATGCTCCCCCGGGCCGCCATGGATGATGGGCGCTCCATCCCACATCGAAGTCGGAGAGGGCATGACGGCCACCACAACCAATACCCAGCTGATCGAATGGGTCGACGAGTGGGCGGAGATCCTCCAGCCCGACGCGATCCACTGGTGCGACGGATCGGCCGCCGAGTACGACCGGCTCGCCGCGCAACTCGTCGAATCGGGCGTGTACACCCGTCTGGACGATGCGAAACGCCCGAACAGCTACCTGGCGCTGTCGGACCCGGCGGATACCGCCCGGGTCGAGGAACGCACCTTCATCTGTTCCGACGCCGAGATCGACGCCGGTCCCACCAACAACTGGATGGCGCCCGACGCGATGCGCGCCGAGATCCTCCCGTTCTACACGGGAGCCATGAAGGGACGGACCATGTACGTGGTGCCGTTCTCGATGGGCCCGCTGGGGTCCCCGATCGCGCACATCGGCGTGCAGCTCACCGATTCGGAATACGTGGTGACCAACATGCGGATCATGGCCCGGATGGGCCAGGCCGCCCTGGACGTGTTGGGTGACGGCGACTGGGTGAAGTGCATCCATTCGGTCGGCTACCCGCTGACCCTGGCCGACGGGACCACCCGCGACGATGTCCGGTGGCCCTGTGACGCCGACAACAAGTACATCTCGCATTTTCCGGCCGACAAGGAGATCTGGTCCTACGGTTCCGGCTACGGCGGCAACGCCCTGCTGGGCAAGAAGTGCTTCGCGCTGCGGATCG
>CAZVFF010000294.1:0-3104 GCA_964626395.1 uncultured Iamiaceae bacterium
GCGCACCCCGCCGTGCTGGCACACCTGGCGCAGCAGGTCGGCGGCGTGGGTGACCACCAGGATCGTGCGCCCCTCGGTCTGCAGGTCGGCGACCCGTTCCAACGACTTGCGTTGGAACGCCTCGTCACCCACCGAGAGGACCTCGTCGACGAGGATGATGTCGGGGTCCACGTGGATCGCGAGCGCGAACCCCAACCGGGCGGTCATCCCCGACGAGTAGTGCTTGACCTGCATGTCGACGAACTGGCCGAGTTCGGCGAACTCGACGACCTCGTCGAAGATCCGGTCGACGTCGCGTTTGGAGAACCCCAGGATCGAGCCGTTCAGGTACAGGTTCTCCCGACCGGTCAGATCGCCGTGGAACCCCGCACCCAGCTCCAGCAACGCCGCCACCCGACCCCGGGTGCGGATCACGCCGTCGGTGGGTCGCATCGTGCCGGCGATGCACTTGAGCAGGGTCGACTTGCCCGAACCGTTGTGACCGAGCAGGCCGGTGGTGGTGCCCTCGGCGACCTCGAAGGTCACGTTGCGCAACGCGTAGAAGTCCTCGTAGGGAACCCGACCGAACTTGATGATGCGTTCCTTCGCGGACTGCATCTTCTCCTGGTACAGCCGGAACTTCTTGGTGACGTCGATGATCTCGATCGCGGCGGCCATCAGATCTCCTGGCCGAAATCGTCCTCGAGGCGGCCGAACAGCCACAACGCGAACCACAGCAGCAACACGGCGCCGATGCCGATGAACGTCAGGTTCCGCAGGTACCACCACGGCGAACCTTCGGGTACCGCGCCGGTGATCGGCCCACCGTTGACGATCTTGACCCCGGACCAGACCCACTCGTGGTACAGGGCCCGTTGGAACGTGGTGATGATCGGGGTGAGCGGGTTGAGGAACCCGAGGAAGAACGGCAGGCCGTTGTCGGCCAGGCGGATCCCGATGAGCGGGTACGGCCACACGATCGGCGTCGCCCAGAACCAGGCGAGCAGGATCATCTCCAACAGGTGCTGGGTGTCGCGCAGGTACACGTTCACCGCGCTGGCCATGATCCCCAACGCCGCCGCGAACGTCACCAGCACCAGGACCGCCGGGATCAGCAGCGGAAGGTACGCCCAGTCGGGTGCCCGTTGGACCACCCCCAGGGCGATGACCAGTACGATCGACTGCAACAACCAGTGGATCAGCGCCGCGCCCAACGCGGCGAGCGGGAGGATCTCCCGGGGGAACCACACCTTGTTGACCAGCTGGGCGTTGCCCACGATCGCCGAGGCACCGCTCGACAACGCACTGGTGAAGAACGTCCACGGCAGCAGGCCGCAGATGAAGAAGATCGCGAACAGCGGCACCGCCGACTGGAACACGACACTGAACGCGAACCCGTAGACCACGATCTGCAGCGCCGGGTTCAGCAGGCTCCACAGGAACCCCAGGACCGAGTTCTTGTACTTGACCTTGAGTTCCTTGCGAACGAGGTTCACCAGCAGTTCCCGGTACCGCCACACGTCCCGGATCCGCCGGACCGCACTCGGTCGTTTGGAGATCTCGGTGGTCCGCAGTTCCGCCCGGTCACCACCACGATCGCGGGTCGACGCGTCCGATCCCTGGGACACCGACACCTCCTGTGGCATGTACGAGAACTCCCGGATGTGTCACCGGATCCCGTCACCGACGACGGAATCACGCCCCGTGGGCACGAACACGCCATTGTACCGTGGCACCGGAGCGACATCGATAACCCGGTGCCGGCGGGCACCCGTACTACGATGCGCCAGATGCCTGGACGGACCCGGACCGGAACCGATCGACGACCCTGTACCCGGACGCCATGAAAGCACTCGTCACCGGTGCCGGCGGCTTCGTCGGCGGCCATCTCATCGAACACCTCACCGCGTGTGGCGACGAGGTGATGACCACCGACCCGTCGATCGACGGGCTCGACATCACCGATGTCGACGGGGTGGGCGAACTGGTCGCCGACACGCGGCCCGAGGTGATCTACCACCTGGCCGGATGGGCCGACGTGGGGGCGTCGTGGTCGAACCCGACCACCGCGTTCAGAGTGAACGCCGACGGCGCGTTGAACGTGCTGCTGGCGGCGGTGGCCACCAAGGTCGACCGGGTGCTGTTGGTGTCGTCGGCCGACGTGTACGGCGCGGTGTCCGAGGAGAACCTGCCGATCACCGAGGACACCCCGTTGCGTCCGGTCTCGCCGTACGCGGCCTCCAAGGTCGCGGCCGACTTCCTGGGTCTGCAGGCGTTCCTCGGTCGTGGCCTGGGGGTGTTGCGGGTGCGGGCGTTCAACCACCTGGGCCCCGGCCAGACCGACCGTTTCGTCGCTTCGGCGCTGGCGTCGCGGATCGCGCACAACGAACGCGACGACGGCGACGAGATCCCGATCGGGAACCTGTCGGCACGTCGGGACTTCACCGACGTGCGCGACGTGGTGCGGGCCTACCGGATGCTGGTGTCCGACGGCACCCCCGGGGAGGTCTACAACGTGTGTTCGGGCCGTGACGTGGCCGTGCAGGAACTCGCCGAGCAGCTGCTCGCGCACGCCACCCGGCCGATGCGGTTCGTCACCGACGAGGCGCTGTTGCGCCCGGTCGACGTCCCCGTGCTGCGTGGCGACCACACCAAATTGACCGCCGAGACCGGATGGGACCCGTCGATCCCGTTGGAGAAGACCCTCGAGGACCTCCTCGACGACTGGCGCACCCGGCTGTCCGAACCGTGAGCGTCGCCATGCACCGATCGATCAATCCGCAGTTGGAGGAACCAGCACAATGACCAAGCGCGCACTCATCACCGGCATCACCGGTCAGGACGGTTCGTACCTGGCCGAACTGCTGCTGGACAAGGGCTACGACGTGATCGGCATGGTGCGCCGATCCTCGACGGTGAACTTCGAACGGATCGCCCACCTGCAGGACCGCATCAGCTTCGCCTCGGGCGACCTGATGGACGAGCTGTCGCTGGTGAGCATCATGCGTGAGCACGAACCCGACGAGGTGTACAACCTGGCCGCGCAGTCCTTCGTGCAGACCTCGTGGAACCAGCCGGTGCTGACGGGCCAGACGACCGCCATCGGCGTCACCCGGGTGCTGGAC
>CAZVFF010000295.1:0-3102 GCA_964626395.1 uncultured Iamiaceae bacterium
ACGAATCGCCAGTGCCGCGGGCACTTGTAACCGGCGAGGTGTTCCCGACACCAGGCGGTCAGCGTGTCGATCGATGTGTCGTCGGGCGTGGTGCCAGCGGCCGGTTCGACGATCGCGAGGACCGCTTCGCCCATCGCCTCGTCGGGGATCCCGATCACGGCGACGTCCCGAACCGAGGGGTGGTCGGCGAGAACCGCCTCGATCTCGGCGGGGTAGATGTTCACCCCGCCGGAGATGATCATGTCGATCGTCCGGTCGGTGATGTACAGGTAGCCGTCGTCATCGAAGTGGCCGACGTCGCCGAGGGTGCCCCAACCGTCGCCCCGGTGGGCGCCGGCGGTCTTGTCCGGCGCGTTGTGGTAGGTGAAGTCGTTGCCGATCAGGCTGCGGAACGCCAGTTCGCCGTCTTCGCCCACGCCCACGGGTTCACCGTCGTCGCCGAGCGCGACGACCTCGACGGTGGGCAGGATCTTCCCGACACTGCCCGGGCGTTCCAACCATTCCTCCGCGGAGATGACCGACAGGAATCCGCCCTCGGTGCCGCCGTAGTACTCGTGGACCACCGGACCCCACCAGTCGATCATGGCGCGTTTGAGTTCGGCCGGACACGGAGCGGCACCGTGGAACACCCCGACGAGGCTCGAGCCGTCGAAGGCGTCACGGGTGGCGGCGTCCAGGTCGAGGAACCGACGGAACTGGGCGGGGACCAGGTGCACCCCGGTCACCCGGTGGGTGTCGATCAACTCCAGTGCCCCGCGGGCGTCGAAGCGGTGCTGCAACACGATCGTGCCGTCGCGCAACAGGGCGACGATGCCGAAGATCCACTGTGCCGAGTGGTAGTTCGGGCCGCACACCAACTGGACGAGTCCGTCGTCGGGCATGAGCATCATGTCGCCGAACCCGGCCGCGATCAGCGACCACAGCTCGGTGGGGCCGTCGGTGATCGCGAGCGCGCTGCGCACCCCCTTGGGGAACCCGGTCGTGCCCGAGGTGTAGAACATCGGCCCACCCATGGACTGGTCGGCGGGTTCGGCTGGCGACGCCGCCGCGAGCGCGGCTTCGTAGGATTCGAACCCCGCCGGTGGGTCGTTCGTGACCGCCAGCAGGGCCCGGTCGGCAGGGGCGGCTCGGGACACGGCGGTCGCGGCGACGTCCGCGAAGTCGCCGTCGACGATCACCGCCTTCGCGTCGCAGTCGTCGATCACGTAGGCCAGCTCGTCGGCGACCCAGTGCCAGTTGACGGGAACGACGATCCAGTCGGCGTGCATCGCGGCCAGGTACGCCTCGTAGGTGGCGTGGCGGTTGCCGCCCATGACCACGATCGTGTCCCCGGCGGCCACGCCACGGCTGCGCAACGCGTCGATGCAGCGGTTCACCCGTTCGTTCAATTCGGCCCGGGTGGTGGTGCCTGTGGCGTCGATGATGGCGGCGCGGTCGGGGTGGGCGGTGGCGGTGTTCTGGAGCAGCTCGGCCATCGGCACATCCTGACAGACCGGATCGGATGTGCGTCGCGCTTCGTGTCTCGCGTCGCGCTTCGTGTCTCGTGCGGCTTTGTGTCTCGTGTCGGTTCCGTGTCTAACCTGACCGGAGTCGTAACCGTATTGACACATTGCCGTGCGGCCGAGGAGTGTTCCCGTGGATGTCGACCCGAACAACGCAACCGTGACCGACCCGACGGAGGGATCGCCCCGGCAACGGCGTCGTCCACGATTCCGGTGGTTCACCGCCGCGCTCGTGGTGGTCGGGGTGCTGGGTTTCGCCGGGGTGTCCTGCACCCCCGAGGAGGTCGCCCAGATCGCGGTGTCGAACCACTTCGAGGCGGCCGACCAGGCGTGCGCGTTGCGGATCATCGAACGGGAATCGGGTAACGACGCCGGTGCGATCAACCCGTATTCGGGCACGATCGGCCTGTTCCAGATCCACCCGACCCACACCACCTGGATCCGCAACACCTTCGGTTACGGCTTCAACGAACTGATCGACGCCAACAAGAACGCCGAGGTCGCACGGAAGCTGTCCGACATCGCCAAGATCGGCTACGGCGACAAGTGGCAGCCGTGGCGCTACGGCGGTCAGATCATCAAGAACGGCGGCTGCCCGGCCTGAGTCCGGTCCACGCGGGACCCGACGCTCAGCCGTCGGACCGTCCGGCGACCGGCCCGGTCGGCTCCATGGTCGGTCGTGACGTCGGGGCCCGCGGGGTCAACGGAAGTCCCGTGACCGCAACGGGCCGGTCGGCAACACCAGTTCGGTGATCTTCTCGGCGATCACGTTCACCACGCCCTCGGACCGTTCCAGGCGCCCCCGCACCACCAGCGCCGGCGCGCTCCGGACCACGTCGCGGTAGCGCCGCCGACAACCCGGCGAACAGATCACGTTCACCAGACCGGTCTCGTCCTCGAGGTTGACGAACAGCGTCCCCCCGGCGGTCGCGGGCCGTTGACGGTGGGTGACCACCCCGGCGACGACCACCTTCACGCCGGGCGCCCCGTACCTGCCGTTCCCGTTCCGGTCTGCGGTCCGGTCGCCGCTGCCGCCCCTGCTCCCGCCTCCGCCCGGGCTCTCGTCCCGGTCGGTCCCGGGTGGGTCGTCCCCGTCGGGGAACGCCACATCGGCCAGCCGGGCCGCCGGGGTCACCCCCATCCGGTCGAGTTCGTCACGGACGAACCGGGTCGGGTGTCCGTCGGGGGCGATCCCGGTCGCCGTCAGGTCCGCGACGGCCTCCTCGGCGGCCGACATGCCCGGCAGGGTCGGGGCCTCGGTGCCGGTCACGATGCCGGGCAACCGTCCGGGGCGGGACTGGGCCGCCGCGCCGGCCGCCCACAAGGCCCGCCGTCGGTCCCGCTTCTCCCGCCCCGCCCGGGGCCTCGCCGCCGGTCCCGGTTCCGCCCCCGATCCCACCCCCGCCCCCACCCCGGTGTCGGGTCCCGCCCCGGCGCCGAAATTCGGAGCGGAACCACCCGCCGGGGACGTTTCCGCTCCGAATTTCGAGAAAGGGGACGGGACGGCGCCGGCCAGGGCGAGCGATTCGAGTTGGTCACGTCCCGTTCCGCACCGGTGGGCCAGATCGGCCAGGTCGGCGAACCGTCCGCCGGTGTCACG
>CAZVFF010000296.1:0-3089 GCA_964626395.1 uncultured Iamiaceae bacterium
GCCAACAGTTCCCGTAACCCATCGTCCCGGGTGTGCCACAACACCCCGCAGGCGGCTTCACGGTCTTCGGCTTCACGGCCCTCACGGCGGGCATCGGTTTCGGCGTCGGCCCGACGGCTCCGCCGATACGCTGCAGCGATCCGTGACAGCTGGGTCGCGGACGCCTCGGCGGCCAACGAACACCAATGGGCCTCGGACACATCGGTCGCGACCCCCAACACGCACCGGGCCTTGGTGGTCGACAACGTCCCCGCTTCCCACGCTGCCCGCACCGCCGGGCGATCGACGAGCGCGTCCCCGGCGTCGGCCAACCCCGACGCGGCACGGGAACTCAAACCCAGATCCACCGACGCCCATTGGCCGAACGACGTGAAACCCGAACCCTCAGCCTCGCCACTACGGGAACGGAAGATCGCCATCGCCCGTGCCAAACGAGCCTGCGCCGCCGCAATCGACGCCGAAGCATCCACCAGAGCCGCACGCAGCACCTCCGGATCCATCCCCGCAACGGCCTCATCGACCGACACCGAGCCATCCAGAAGATCCATACCCACATGCTACCGAACATATGTTCGACTTGCAACCACGAAGTGAGAAACAACGAAAGTCCGGCGCGCTGTCGGCTCTCGCCCGCGACCCACTGCAGCCGGCCGGCGATGCTGCAAGAGCCACGGTCATGGCACGGAGAGCAGCACGCCGACCACAGTCGAGCCGCATCGGACACGGGGACCTGGACGACGCGCTGCAAGCTCTCGATGTGGACCTTCTCGGGATCTTCGGAAGCGCCGTCGACCCCGACAGAGTCGGTGAACCCGTGGATCTGGACATCGCGGTCCGCTTCGGCCGCCCGGTTCGCCTCCTCCAACTGATCGACCTGCTGGTCCGCCTCACCGACTTCGACCGTGTCGACGTCGCCGTCGTCGAGGGGCGGGATCCGGTCCTCGACGCCGAAGCGCTCTGTGGCATCCCGCTGTACGAACGGAAACCCGGCGCGACACGGCGTTCTTCCGCGAGCTCGACCTCGCTGCCATGGCCCAATGACACCCCGGCGGCCGGACACCGACACGATCCAGCGGCGCCTGCGCCTCATCGCCGACGCACTCGAGAATTTGGGGACGATCGCCCTCGGCGCTCGACGACTTTCCGGAATACACACGGGCGATCGCACGGTTCATCGCCGGCACCGATGACCACGGATCCGCCTGATTCGGCGGACAGCCGGATCCACGACCGGAACTCTCATCGGACGCGACGGCTACGACAACCGGTGATCAGTCCGGTTCATCGGCCTCGTCCCTGAGCTGGCGCCAACGGCGGCCGCGGGAGATCGCCATGGCGGCGTAGGTCAGCCCGGCCGCGCCGATCGCCCCACCGGGGAGCGGCGACCACATGATCGCGAGCACCAGCCCGACGACCCCGATGATCACCCCGATGACCGTGTCGACGATGATCGGCGTGCGCCAGTTCGACGCTTGGATCAGCCGTTGCTTCTCGGCTTCGTTGCGGGTGGCGGCGTCGAGCACCCGGCGCATCGACGAACCCTTGGTGCGTCGGGTCGACCAGTCGCTGCGACCACCACGGCGGTTCGGGGAAGAAGCCATCGACCCTCCAGTCTGCCCGTTCACCGATCCCCCGGGCGACCCCGCGTGACCGATGCCGAAAAACTGACGACGCGTCAGGAATCGCGGGACCGAAAGGCGACTCGCGTAGTGTGCACAACCCACGTTTCCGCGCAATCGGGAATCGTCTCCACCGAACGCGGCGAGCCGCTGGGCCGTCGAATGGACGAAAACGAACGGAGCCCCTCGTGACCACGACCGAAACCACACGAACCGACACCGCCCCGGCTGGCGCCGAACTCCGGGTCAAACCCGGATACACCTTCGACGACGCGTTCGAGCGCGCTCGACACGCCGCGCCCGACGCGTTCGGCGACGGCCGGCTCATGAACCGTTGGGGTGGCCAGTGGCGCGACGACGGACAACCACAGTCCGCGATCTCACCCGTGGACGGATCCTCGATCGTCGGCCCGCCCATGCTGGACGCCGAAACGGCACGCGCCGCGATGGAAGCGACCGTCACCGACCACGACGCCTGGCGTCGTGTACCGCTGGAAGAACGCCGCGCCCGGACCCGTCGGGCGTTGGAACGCATCGACGAACACCGCGACCTGATCACCCTGCTGCTGGTGTGGGAGATCGGCAAGCCGTGGTCCCAGGCAGCCACCAGCGTGGAACGCACCGTCTCCGGCGTGGAGTGGTACTGCGACCAGATCGGCACGATGCTCGAGGGTCGGCGTCCCCTGCCGGGACCGGTGTCGAACATCGCATCGTGGAACTACCCGCTGTCGGTGCTGGTACACGCCATGTTGATCCAGGCGCTCGCGGGCAACGCCGTGATCGCCAAATCCCCCACCGACGGGGGTGTCAACGCCCTGACCCTGGCCACCGCGCTCGCCGCGGAGGAAGGCCTGCCGCTCACCCTGTTGTCGGGCAGCGGGGGCGACCTGTCGCCGGTGCTGGTCAATTCGCCGGAGATCGGGTGTCTGTCGTTCGTGGGTGGCCGCGACACCGGCGGCCAGATCGCATCGCAGTTGGCGAACACCGGTCGGCGCCACATCCTGGAACAGGAAGGGCTGAACGCCTGGGGCATCTGGGAATACTCCGACTGGGACAACCTGGCCGCCCAGATCCGCAAGGGGTTCGCCTACGGCAAACAGCGTTGCACCGCGTACCCGCGTTACGTGGTGCAACGGTCGCTGTTCGACCGGTTCCTGTCGATGTACCTGCCGGTGCTCGAGGATCTGCGGTTCGGCCACCCGCTCGCGGTCGCCGACGACACCGACGCGCCACCCGAGCTGGACTTCGGCCCGCTCATCAACGCCGCGAAGATCACCGAACTGGACGCGAAGATCGCAGCCACGATCGACCACGGCGCGGTGCCGTTGTACCGCGGCGACCTGGACGACGGTGCGTTCCTCCCGGGTCAGAACCGCGACGCCTACATCGCCCCCGTCGCGCTGTACGACCCACCCCGGTCGTCGCCGTTGCACCACGCCGAGCCGTTCGGTCCGGTCGACACGGTCATCG
>CAZVFF010000297.1:0-1664 GCA_964626395.1 uncultured Iamiaceae bacterium
CACCAACGTGGTCTACCAGGCGGCCGGCGGCCTGCGGGCCGCCATGGGCTACTGCGGCGCCGAGACGATCGGTGACATGCAGGCCTCGGCCCAGTTCATCCGCATCACCGGTGCATCGTTGCGGGAGAGTCACCCCCACGACGTGACGATCACCAAGGAAGCACCGAACTACCACCGTCGCTGAACGCGTCGCGGACCCGGCGTGAGTCGGGTAGGACCGCGCGGTGGCCGACGACCGTTACAAGGTTGGAACCATGAGTCTGGATCGTCTCGATGAGCCATTGACCAGTGCCGTCCTGGCCGATGCCCAGGAGTGGCTGGTCTCCCACGATCCCGAGATCATCGCCGACGAGATGACCCGCCTGCCGGCCGTCGAGCAGGCCGTGGCGTTCCGCCTGCTGGACCGTGAACGGGCCGCAGCGGTGTTCGATCTGCTGGATGCGTTCCACCAGCAGATCGTGCTGGACGGCCTGCGCGACAACGCCTTCACCGAACTGCTGGAGGAGATGGCCCCTGACGACCGTGCCCGGCTGGTCGGCGAGTTGCCCGCCGGGGTGGCCAAACGGGTGCTGGCCGGGTTGAGCCCCGAGGAACGTCGCATGACGGCACCGCTACTGGGGTATCCACCCGAGTCGGTGGGCCGCGTGATGACCCCGGAGTTCGTGAGCCTGCGCGAATCGATGCGCGTGGCCGACGCCCTGGCCAAGGCCCGCCGCGACGGCGCCGAAGCCGAGACCGTCTACCTGTTGCCCGTCACCGACGACGAACGCCACCTGGAGGGCGTGGTCAGCCTGCGGGACCTGGTGCTGGCCGATCCGGACACCACGGTGGGCAGCATCATGGAACCCGAGGTGGTCCAGGCGTCGGTCGCCGAAGACCGCGAGGTCGCCGCCCGTCGGGTGCAGGCCGCGCAGACCGTGGCCCTGCCGGTGGTCGACTCGGAGAACCGACTGGTCGGGATCATCAGCTTCGACGACGCCATGCGGATCCTCGAGGCCGAGACCACCGAGGACCAGGCCCTGTTGGCCGCGTCGAGCCCGCTGAAACGCCCGTTCCTGGCGGCGTCGGTCTGGGGTGTCGCCCGCAGCCGGGCGTTGTGGCTGTTGCTGCTGATCGTCGCGGCGAGCCTGACGGTCAACGTGCTGTCCGCGTACGAGAGCACCCTGGAACAGGTCGTGACGTTGTCGATCTTCATCCCGCTGTTGATCGGCACCGGGGGGAACTCGGGTTCCCAGGCCGCCACCGTGGTGACCCGTGCCCTCGCGGTGGACGAGGTGCGCTTCCGGGACCTGCCCCGGGTGGTGTGGCGGGAAGCCCGGGTGGGGTTCCTGCTGGGGGCGATGCTGTCGTTCGTCGGGTTCTTCCCGGTGTGGCTGTTCTTCGACGTGGACATCGCGATCGTGATCTCGGTGACCCTTTTGGCGATCTGCACCTGGGCGACGGTGGTGGGGTCATTCCTGCCGTTGCTGGCGAACCGGGTGGGGATCGACCCGGCCGTGGTGTCGGCGCCGTTGGTGTCCACACTGGTGGACGCCACCGGGCTGATCATCTACCTCACGGTCGCCAAGATGGTCCTCGGCCTCTGAGGCCGCCACCCCCGCCCCCCCCCCCCCCCCCCCCCCCCGTGGGGGGGGGGGGGGGGGGGTTTGGGGGGGGGCCGCGGG
>CAZVFF010000297.1:1674-3088 GCA_964626395.1 uncultured Iamiaceae bacterium
GGCCTCTGAGGCCGCTACCCCCGCCCCATCCCGCCCGCCCCACCCGTTTCCGAACTTCGGGAGGGTTCATGGGTTGTTCCCAGGTAATCTCCCGAAGTTCGCTCCGCGACCGGGGTGTGGAGCGTGGTCAGATGTGGCCGAGTTCGCCGCGTTTCAGCGTGCCGGTGAGGAAGCCGAGTAGTTGGCGCAGCATGGCCGCGGTGGCGCCCCAGACGGTGTCCTCGTCGAGATCGAAGAAGAAGATCGGGTGTTCCATGCCGCCGGGCAGCCGCCAGATCTCCGAGCGGTAGACCGTCGGGTCCAACAAGCGCGACAGGGGGACCTTCAGGATGGCGTCGACCTCACCCGGGTTCGGCGAGAGGTTCCACGGGGGTTCCTCGACCACACCGACGTACGGGACGATCACCGACTTGGACGTGATCGTGGAGAGGTGGTCGATCTCACCGATCACGCGGGGATGCTGGGCGAGGGCGATCTCCTCGATGGTCTCCCGGCGGGCGGTCTGCTCGAAGGTCTCACCGGGTTCCTGCCGGCCGCCGGGGAACGAGACCTCACCCGAGTGGGAACGCAACTGCACGGTCCGGCGGGTCAGGATCACCCACGCCTCGCCGTCCTCGTCGTACAACACGGCGAACACCGCGGCGCCCAGCCGGTCGGAGGCGTGTTCTCGCGGGGACTCGGCCGCCGGGCCGATGTCGACGAGCGCGGCCTCCACGTCCGCGGTCGTGAAACGCATCTCCTTCGCCGACAGGTCGTACCACGGCGCCGGTGGCCCGACCGTGGCACCGGGGGGCAGCGGGATGTCCTGGCGGGTCCATGTCGGCCGTGGCGGCGACCCCGTGAAACGGGGAGTCACCGGAGCCGAACGCATGCCGGGGACCCTAGCGGCGACCGATCACGACCCCTCGGCACAGTGTCGGTCCGAGTTTCGAAGCCGTGACATCCCAACCGCCGACGCGTGGTTCCGGTCGGGTTCCGACGCCGCCACGGGCACCGTCCGACGAATGTCGTCAAGTCACGCCTGACAGGCCGAGGTAGTGCACCAATGCGAACTCGACCTCCGCAAGCTGCTCCCAACCCAGACAGTCGACGGGTTCGCCGACGATGTGGGCGGTGTCGATCGACCGGATCTGGTCGACCAGGAACCGTCTGGGTCGGCCGGCGACCTCGACGAGGGGACGGTGGATCGATACCCCGGCGGAGGTTGACGTCGGGATGACCGTCGCTACCGAGAGGGATGAAGCCGACGGTGACACCAACAAGCCGAACCTCCGGCCACCCTGTTCATGTCCCCGTGGCCGGCCCAACTCGATCCGGTAGATCGCGCCGCGGATCACCAAGCGTCCGGTTCAGACGCGAGATCCTCGTCGCGCAACGCCTCGGTGTCGGCTTGTAAGCGTTCCAGCCACCGGTC
>CAZVFF010000298.1:0-3085 GCA_964626395.1 uncultured Iamiaceae bacterium
AGATCCGGGGTGCGGGGAACCTGTTGGGCACCGGCCAGTCCGGGCACGTCGCCGCGGTCGGTTACGACCTGTACTGCCAGATGGTGAACGAAGCCGTCGCGTCGCTCAAGGGCGAGAAACCCCCCGAATCGTTCGAGGTCACCCTGGACCTGCCCGTGGACGCCCACCTCGACGAGGACTACATGCCCCGGTCGGATCTGCGCCTGGAGGCCTACCGGCGCCTGTCCGCGGTCACCACCCAGTCCGACGTGGACGCCATCCGTGCCGAATGGCAGGACCGCTACGGGCCGATCCCCGAACCCGCCGAGGCGTTGCTGTCGGTCGCCACGCTGCGGGCCGAATGTGTCCGCCTGGGCATCACCGAGGTCACGGTGGCCAAGGGGTCCGGCTTCGGTGGCCCGGCATACGTGGCCAAGGCGTCGCCGGTGAGCCTGCGGGCCAGCGAGCAGATGCGTCTGAAGCGGCTCGTCAAGGGCGGCACCTGGACCGAGTCGTTGGGGTTGTTGACGCTGCCGTTGCCTCGCAGCGATGATCAGGCCCGCACCGTGGCCGCCACCCTGCGGGAGTTGCTGCCACCCGAGGCCCGGGGGACCGGAGAATCGTGACCGACCGGGCGAAGCGATACGCTTCCTCCCCTGTGACGACATCTCCGCGAGCCGACCGACCCTTCCGACGGGTCGCCTCCATCGCCCTGGTCGCCGTGGTCGCCCTGGCGTTCTCCGGTTGCGAATCGGGCACCGCCTGGATCGCCCGGGTCGACAAGGAGCCCATCGACGCACCGAACTTCTGGTCCGGTGTGCCGTCCTACACCCGGATCGCCACCCAGCAGACGGCCCCGACCACCGGCGACGACGAGATCTTCCCGGTCGCGGACGCCGCGAACTACGCACAGTTCCTGATCCAGATGCACGCGATCGAGGCGCTGAACGAACAGAACGGCACCGAGGTGCCCCCGGCGCTCGTCAGCCAGATCCGCGACGAGACCATGAACGGGCCGCTGGGAGCGGCCCTGGCCGAGGAACCCGACTGGTTCGTCGACCAGATCGTCGAGTTCTCGGCGGCATCCCAGGCGCTCGTGGACCACTACGGGGCGGACGCCGACATCGACGACGCCGTCGAAGCGTTCTACGAAGCCAACAAGGCACAGTTCACGCAGGTCTGCATGGACATCATCTCCGACGAATCCGAGAGCGAACTCGTCCAGGCACGCCAACGCATCGAGGACGGGACCGACTTGGTGACCGTGGCCGAAGCCGTCGCCGCCGCGCAGGGCCCCGGCCCCGACGGGCAACCCGCCGTGCCCTACGGCGAGAACGCCGACGGCGATGTCGGCTGTGTGGACACCGCGACCTTGTCGACGTTGTTCATGGACCCGTCGCAGGCTTCCATGCTCACCGACGCCGACGACGACACCCTCGTGGGGCCCGCACCGGTCGCCGGCGGGATCTTCATGCTGTTCCGGGTTCGTTCGACCGAGGTCCAGTCGCTCGACGAGGTGCGGCCACTGATCGAACAGCAGGTCGGTGCCCCCGGCGCGCGCGAAGCGACCGAGGCGTTGAACGACTACCTGGCCTCCGCCGCGATCGAACTGAACCCGCGGCTGGGCGAATGGATCGACGGGGTCGGCTACAACCCGCCGCGGGGCGCCGAGCAGCCGCCCGGTGACGTGGAGCTGACCCCCGAGACGCTCCAGATGCTCGGGTGATCGACCCTCCGGCGTCGTGACCGCCGACCGGTCACCGGCCGATGCACTCGACGACCTGGTCGCGTGCACGGCCACGCTGCGTGACCGGTGCCCGTGGGACCGGACCCGGACCCACGCGAACCTGCGCCGACACCTGCTCGAAGAAGCCCACGAGGCACTCGAGGCCCTGGACGCGGTCGCCGCGACCGACGAGTCCGATGATGACGACGCCCGCGCGGCGGCCTTCGACGATCTGTGTGAGGAACTCGGCGACGTCCTGTTCCAGGTGGTGTTCCACGCCCGGATCGCCGCCGAGCACGGACGTTTCGACCTGGCCGACGTGATCGACGGGGTCCGGGAGAAGCTCGAGGGACGTCACCCGGACATCTTCGACCCCGACGGGTCCGGTCCGGTCGCCGCAGACCGGACCGACTGGGAGCGAGCCAAGATGATCGAGAAGGGCCGAACCAGCGTGATGGACGGCATCCCGCGTTCGTTACCGGCACTCGCGTACGCGGCCGAGGTGATCGCCAAGGCGCACACCGTCGCCCCGGAAATCGTCGTCGACGTGCTCGACGACCCGGACGACCCGTGGCGGGCCCGACTGCTCGGCGCGGTCGCCGACGCCCGCCGTGGCGGTGTGGATGCCGAATCGGTCCTGCGATCCGCAGCCGGCGACCTGGAACGGCGCGTGCGCGCCCGGGAAGCCGCACCGGAGGCCCCCGGGGCGTCCTGAGTCCGGGACACGTCACCGTGTAGCGTCGGGACAATGAGTCGCATCGACCACCTCATCGCACGGGAAGTGTTGGACTCTCGGGGGAACCCGACCGTCGAGGTCGAGGCGTACCTCGAATCGGGCGCCCACGGGCGCGCGATCGTGCCGTCGGGGGCCTCGACCGGCGAGTTCGAGGCGTACGAACGCCGCGACGGCGGTGCCCGTTACGGCGGCAAGGGTGTGCAGGACGCGGTCGCCAACGTGAACAACGAGATCTCCGACGCCGCGGAGGGCTACGACGCGCTCGACCAGCGGGGTCTGGACGCCGAGTTGTGCGACCTGGACGGCACCCCGAACAAGGAACGCCTCGGCGCGAACGCCCTGTTGGGCGTGTCGTTGGCGGTCGCCAAGGCCGGCGCCGACGAGGTGGGTCTGCCGTTGTTCCGCTACGTGGGCGGGACGAACGCGTCGGTGCTGCCCGTGCCGATGATGAACGTGCTCAACGGTGGTGCCCACGCCGACAACAACGTCGACCTGCAGGAGTTCATGATCATGCCGGTGGGCGCGGCGTCGTTCTCCGAGGCGTTGCGGTGGGGCACCGAGACCTACCACGTGCTGCGGGGCGTGCTCGCCGACCGGGGCCTGTCCACCGCGGTGGGCGACGAGGGCGGGTTCGCCCCCGATCT
>CAZVFF010000299.1:0-3083 GCA_964626395.1 uncultured Iamiaceae bacterium
CATCCCCGGCGGCGACTACTGGCACACCTGGCGACGGTTCGTGGCGACCCAGCTCGCCGAGGGTGGTTACGTGGATCACACCGACCTGGGGATCGCCCACCTGTGCGACCACGAGACCGAGGCGCTCACCTGGATCGAGCACTACTACGCGAACTTCCGCTCGATCCGCTGGGTCGGTCCGGAACTGATCATCCGACTGAACGTGGCTCCGGACCGATCCCAGCTGGCCGACCTGAACGAACGGTTCGGGTCGTTCGCGCTCGACGGTCGGGGCTTGCGGGTCACCGGGCCCCACCGGGCCGAGGTGTCCTCGGGCGACGACCTGGACGCGGCGCGGGTGCGGATCCGTCTGGATCCGTTCCGGGTGGGTCGTCTCCACCAGATCGTCGGAGCGCTGAACGACCTGGTCGCACCCCACGTCGCCCGTTGAGTTCAGTCGTCCTCGAGTTGGCGCAACAGGTTCACCGCCTTGTCGACCGCGGTGCGAGCCCGACTGACCAGCCGCTCCTCGGGCGGGCGCCCCGACTCACCCGCTTCGATCGCGTCGCGCAGCATGGTCATGATGCGGTCACCGAGCCGTTCGGAGATGTTCTCCAGTTCCTGGCGGATGTCCTCGTGGTCCCCGGTCATGGACCCATCGTGCCAGGTGGTTGTGACAACGACCCGATGACGCGACCAGGCCTGTCCGCGTCCGGGGCCCCGCCACTAGGGTGCCACCGATGGCCGGTGCCCGACTCGGAACGTATCGTGCCGAGCACGAACCGGCGGTGGTGGAACGACTCCTCGCCTGGCTCGCGATCCCGTCGATCTCGGCGGATCCCCACCACGCCGACGATGTGCACGCGTCGGCCGCATGGTTGGCGTCGGCGGCACGCGAGGCCGGATTCCATCGGGCCGAGCTGCTCGACACGCCGGGGCATCCGGCCGTGCTCGCCGAATGGAACGGCGCCCCGGCCGGCGCACCGACCGTGCTCGTGTACGGCCACCACGACGTGCAACCCGTCGACCCGATCGACGCGTGGGAGCACCCACCGTTCGAACCGGTCGTCGTGAACGGCGAATGCCGGGCCCGCGGGGCGATCGACGACAAGGGCCAGGTCCTCTACCATCTCGAGGCCGTCCGCGGGTTGCTGGCCGCGGAAGGCGTCCTGCCGGTGAACCTGAAACTCCTCGTCGAGGGAGAGGAGGAGATCGGCAGCCCGAACTTCGCGGATCTGCTCGAACGCCACGCGGACCAGCTGGGATGCGACGTGATCGTGGTGTCCGACACCGGCATGATCGCACCCGACGTCCCCTCCACCGACGTCTCCATGCGTGGTCTGGTCGCCGCCACCGTCACCTTGACCACGTCGACGACCGATCTGCACTCCGGACTGTTCGGCGGGGCGGTACCGAACCCGTTGCACCACCTCGTCCGCCTGCTCGACCGTCTGCACGACGAGCACCGCCGGGTCGCGATCCCGGGTTTCCACGACGCCGTCATCGAACTGTCGGCCGACGAGGCCGCGTCCATGGCCGCGCAACCCTTCGACGAGGCCGCCTTCCGACGACTCGCCGGCGTCGCGTTCACCGAGGGTGAACACGGACGTTCGACGCTGGAACGCACCGGGAGTCGGCCGACCGCCGAGATCGTCGGCATCACCGGCGGCTACGGGGGCACCGGCATGAAGACGATCGTGCCGCGCCGTGCGCAGGCGAAGATCGCGTTCCGTCTGGTCCCCGACCAGGATCCGGCCACGATCATGGAACTGGTCGACCGGTGGCTCACCGCACACGTCGTCGACGGTGTCGAGCTCGATGTGACCTGGCACGGCGGTGTCGCCCCCGCACGGACCCCGACCGACCACTGGTCGTTCTCGGCGCTGCGGCGCGCGATCACCACGGTGTGGGGCACCGACCCGCTGCTCACCCGGATCGGCGGGTCCGGACCCGAGGAGACCCTGGGCCGGATCCTGGACGCCCCCGTGCTGTTCCTGGGTGTGGGCCTGCCCGGTGACCGGATCCACGCCCCGAACGAACGCATGGTGATGGACCAGTTCTGGCGGGGACTGCAGGCGGCCGGTGAGCTGTACCACGAACTCGCGGCGGCCCGCCCCGGAAAGGACACGACATGACCACCGAACCGTTGCAGGACCGACACGAGTGGGTCTCCTTCGAGGATCCCGACGAGGACCGGACCTGGGTGTTCGACCTGACCTTCCTGGTCTCGAACTGGACCTGCATCTTCGGCCGGGGCTGCAAAGGGGTCCTCACCGAGGACGCCACCGAACTCCAGCAGGGATGCTGTTCCTACGGGGCACGCTTCAACGACGACGCCGACCGGGAACGTGTCGAGGCCGTCGCGGCGACCCTCGACGATTCCCAGTGGCAGTTCGCGCCGGTCGCCCGTGAACGCGGCGGGCCCACCAAACCGCTCGCCAACGGCGAATCGGCGACCCGTCTGGTCGACGGCGCCTGCATCTTCCTGAACCGGCCCGGTTTCTCCACCGGACCGGGTTGTGCGCTGCACTTCGCCGCCGAAGCACGAGGGGTGAGCTTCCTCGACTACAAACCCGAGGTGTGTTGGCAGTTGCCGGTCCGACGCGAGGACACCGTGGACGACAACGGCCACGTCACCTCGACGGTGCGCGAGTGGAAACGTCGCGACTGGGGCGACGGCGGGGCCGAGTTCCACTGGTGGTGCACCGAATCGCCCGAGGCGTTCATCGGCGCGAACGCGGTGTACGAGAACCTGCGCGACGAACTGGTCGCGTTGACCTCGCAGGCCGCCTACGACCTGGTCGTGGCCCACATCGAGCAACGCCGCCGTGAACGGGGACCGGACCGGGCGTTCCTGCCGCACCCCGCGGTGAAGACCGACACCGACAGCTGAGAAACCCCGGACCGGGCCTCGGGCCGGGGTCGGTCCGCGCGGTCAGTTCTTCTTGCGTTGGGTACGACGCCGATCGGACTCCGCGCGTTCGCGTTTGCGGATCCGCAGGTTGGCCGGGGTGATCTCGACGAGTTCGTCCTCGGCGATCCACTCGATCGCGGACTCCAGGGTCAACTCGCGGGTCGCGGCGAGCTTGATGCCCTCGTCGTGG
>CAZVFF010000300.1:0-3079 GCA_964626395.1 uncultured Iamiaceae bacterium
TCATCGTGCCCCTCCCTGGTCCGGGGTTCCAACAGCATCTCCCATGTTGGGAAAGAGTGTCCGGGCACGAAGTTGATACCGCGGTTCACGACATTCGGGTCGTGTCGGGCGGACCTGGGCACGGCCCTGCCGGGTTCAGAGGGTCGCCCACTCCGATTCGACGGTCCACGGATCCGCGTCGCCCTCCATGACCAGGACGAGGCGGACCGGCCCGTGATCGAGACCCTGCACGTGGACGGTCGCGCCCTCGATCACCGCGTCGATCGTCGTCGCGGGTGTCTCCGCCACACCGGCGGTGGGCGATGCCCCGCGGACGGTCGCTCGAAGGTCGAGACGCGACGTCGAACCCGAAGGGTCCGGCGACACGACCACGTCGATCGCACACCGGTCCGCTTCGAAACGGAGTCGGAACGGGGCGTCTGCGGAAACGGTTCCGTCGGCGTCATCGGGGACGAGGCGCGCCAGCTCGGCTCCCTGGCGACGACGCCGGAACATCTTCTCCAGCTGCGCGTCCAGTCCGGAGGGAACCGGATCGACGCGGCTCAGCGCGTCGAGGAGACCGTTTCGACCCTCCTGCTCACCGGGCCGTTCATCGTGGTCCACAACGCTGCCATTCGGTCGGAACACTCACCACCGGCAACGTTACCGGGTGCGGAGGTGGCGAGGCGTGCCGCGGCGCCGAGGGCCGGACCATCCTCGGATTCCGCTCACCCGACCTCATCGAGATCGGCGGCGGTGACACCGCGATCCACGAGGCGGCTCCGCATCGTGTCGAGGATCCGGGCACGGGTCGGACCGATGCTGCCGATCGGCATGCCGGTGATGGCCGACACCTGCTTGTAGGACATCGGCGGGTCCGAGATGAGCAACGACAGCAGGGTCCGCGCCCGTTCGGGCAGTTCGGCGTACACGTTGCGCAGGATGCGGTCCCGGTCGCTGAAGAGCACGGAATTGTCGAGTCGGTCGTAGGTGGGCGGAAGGATGTTGTCGAGCTCGTCCCGTGGAGACGAGCGCCGTGCGCGCTGACCGACCCGGATCGCCTCACGACGTGCGGTGGTGGCGAGCCAGGCCCCGACCCGGGCGGGATCCTCGATGTCGCCGAGGTGCTGGGTGAGCCGCAGCCAGGTGGTCTGACACACGTCACTGGCGTCGGCGTGGGACAATCCGATTCCACGTACGATGCCGAACAACATCCGGCCGAACCGGGCGACGAGCTCGTCCCACGCCGCCTGGTCGCCCGCGTCCGCGGCGTGGACGAGGCGTGCGATCTCCGCGTCGACCCCGTCGACACGGTCGTTCCGTTGCCGATCCGTCGAGTTCTGGTGCTGACCCATGCGACCCTCCTGGGGATTCGGCCGGGCCCGCCGGACTCCGACCGCTTGCATTGTTCGCGTGCCGGAGCGGATGGGATCCGCGTCGGGCACCCGGATGCGACGGGGTCTGGGTCGCCACCGCAGTGCGGTGTTCTGGTCACGGTAGACACGGCCACCACGGGGGTCAAGGGGTGATTCGTCCGCTTCCGGATGTTTTTTCGTGTTTCACACGTTCCGTGTGGACACCGCCACCCGCTGTGCTCGAATCGTCCGATCCGGGGGCGGATCCACCGCGCGGACACCGTCGACCACACCGTCGGATCTCACGGTCCGATCCCGGATTCGCCGATCGGCGTCCGGTCGAGCTCGTGGGGTTCGATCCGCCCCGCGACCACGTCCCGCGCCACGTCGGACAGGTGCGTGCGGCGCGCCCGGGCATGCCCGCGCAGGATGGTGAACGCGTCGTCGACATGCATCCCGAGACACTGGGAGACCTTGCCCTTGGCCTGCTCGAGCACCACCCGTGAGTCCAGCGCACGTTGCAGTTGTTCGGTGACCGCACGGCGGTGTCGCATCTTGCGGGCGGACAGGATCCCGATCCCCGCGATCGTCGCCAGTCCCTCCGCCAGGGCCAGCATCGCGGGCGGGACGACACAGGGTTCGCGGTTGAACAGGTTCAGCACTCCGATGCGGTCACCCCGCACCACCATCGGGATCGCCGACATCGCGCGGAATCCCTTCTCGACGGCACCCGGCGCGAAGCGGGGCCACTGGGCGGTCGAGTCGGCCAGATCCACGATGTCGAGCGTCTCGCCGGTTCGGAACGCATCCAGGGTGGGGCCTTCACCGGTGTCGAGTTGGAGCTGTTCGACACGGCGCGCGGTCTCATCGGTCGCCGCCAGGATCCGGAGCTCCCCGGTGGACGAGGCGAGCATGACGCCGGCGGCGTCGTTGTCGAGCAGCCGGACTCCCTCCTGGGAGAACATCGCCACGAAGTCGACCACGTCGTAGTCGTCGGTCAGGGTGTCGGCGAGCCGCACGAAGGTCGCCGTGACCTCTCGCAGGGTGTGGTCCCGGCCGATCATCGGGTCCCGTCGCGATGCCCGGGCGGGGCGTGGCGATCCGGGAGTCGACCCGGGACGGTCGGCGGCACGGTCGGCTGCGATGTCCATATCGGTCCTTCCGACGGTTCGCACGCCCCTCCGGACCCACGGGCCACTCGGGTCGTCCGATCCACGATCCCGGAAGAATGATTCTGCCACGGCACCGATGGAGATGCGAGAAGTATCCCGAGAAGCCCTGGAGCCGGCATCCGGGTCATCTCCGGGTCGTCGACGTGCCACGTCGGTGGAGGTGGAGCGTGTCGTGGGCTTCGACAACGAGTCGGTGGGCACCGGCACGGCCGGGGGGAGCCCGCCGGCACGGTCAGCTGGAGCCCTCCGGCACGGTCAGTTCGCGCGCGGCGATCGTCTCGGCGACGTCGTGGACGCGCACGACGGCCGCACCGTGCTGCCACGCCCACACCGCCGTCGCGATGGACGCCTCGAGGCGTTCGGGCACCGGTGCGGCCAGGGTGCGGGCCGCGTCGTCCCCGGGGGTCGCATCCGCGACCGAGGACCCGTCGGCCTGCGCGGTGAGACGACCCAACGACGATTTCCGGCTCGTTCCCACCACCACCGGGTACCCGGTCCCCACCAGCACGTCCAGGTGGCGCAACAGGCTCAGGTTGTGGTCGGTGGTCTTCCCGAAGCCGATCCCCGGGTCGA
>CAZVFF010000301.1:0-3070 GCA_964626395.1 uncultured Iamiaceae bacterium
ACCACCTGGTGGATGATGCCGCTGCCCGGCTTCCAGAACCCGATGCCGTGCTTGCGCGACGCGCTCTCCAGGAAGTCGTAGACCTCGACGTTGGTGTGCTCGGCCCGGACCAGGTCCGGCAGTGCACCTTCGAGTGCCTGGATGAGGTGGTCGCAGTGGATCGTGGTGGGTACGGCCACCTGGTCGAGCCCGGCGGTCATGAACTGCAACACCGCCATCTGGGCGGTGGCGTCCTGCATCGCGATGCGGTCCGGTGCGAAGTCGGTGTAGCTCACCCCACGGTCGATGCCGCCGGCCTCGGGGTCGCTCAGGTGGTTGAACAGGATCTTCTCCACCGCGGTGAGCGGTCGGCCGAGTCGTTTCCGTCCGAGTTCCACACGCTCCGCGAGTCGGGCGTAGACGGCCTCCACCAGTTCGACGGGGGTGCGGGATTGAACGGCCATTGCGGACTCCTCGGTGGTGTGGTTCGGCGTGCGGTGACTTGCACTGTATCCCAAGAGAGACAAGTCTGATACAAGTGCGCAAGATTCGTTATCTCGAGATCGCCGACGACCTGCGTTCCCGGCTCCACGCGGGCGACTTCGTCAACGGTCGGCTCCCGAGCGAATCGGAGTTGTCCGAGGCCTACGGTGCGAGCCGGGTCACGGTGCGCAAAGCGCTGGACGCGTTGCGGTCCGAGGGCCTGATCGCCGCCCAGCAGGGGTTGGGCTGGTTCGCGTCCGGTGACCCGTTGCGTCAACGGCTCGGACGGCTCGGCACGATCGAATCCCAACTCGAGGCGTCCGGTGCGGTTTCCGAACGCAAGGTGCTCGAGCTGCGCAGCGTGGTCGCGCCCGCGCGGGTGCGTGACGTGTTGAACGTGGAACGCACCGTGCGCCTGGTGCGTCTGAACATGGCCGACGGGCGCCCCTTCGCGTTGGTGACCGTGTGGTGTCCCGAGGAACTCGGCGGCACCTTCACCAGGAAACAGCTGACCGAACACTCCTTCCACGACCTGCTCACCGTCCCGCTCGGACACGGCGTGCAGACGATCGCCGCGGCCGCCGCGACGGTCCGCCAGGGCGAACTGCTGGAGGTCCCCCCGGGCGCGCCGATGCTGGTGTGTCGCCGCACGACGTATTCGATCGACGAACGGGCGGTGCTGTTCGCCACCCACGTGTTCCCGGGCAGCCTCACCGAGTTCACCGTGGACCTCCCCCGCGCGGACTCGTCGATCGCACCGTCGGGGATCCGCCTGGTCGACTGATCCGTCGTCCGGGCCGGTCACCGGTAACCTCTCGGTGATGACCATCTCGCGTCGGATCGGGCTCGTGTGCGGCACCGCGCTCGTCGTCCTGGCAGCCGGTTGCGCAGGGGCGCCGTCGCGGTCGGGGCTGGTCGCGAAACTCGAACAACGCAATGCGCTGGACCCCGCACAGGCCGTGTGTGTCGCCAACGGCCTCTACGACGGTGTGCCCGACACCGACCCGGCGATCCGGGCGCTGAGCACGTCGGAGTTGCGGGAAGCGGCAAAACCCGACAACGCCGGCAAGGTGTCGGCCGACGCGCTCGAGGTGATCCGTGCCGTGATCGGCCACTGTGTTCCCGACGAGGTGCCCTCGCCGGCACCCTGAGCGACGTCGTTCGCGTCGCAGCCCCCGGAGAACCGGTCCGATGTGGTGCGGACCCGTGGCGTCGGTGGGCTCAGGGCCAGGAACGTTCCCGCTCCGGCCGACGGCTGCGCCGGTGCGGTTCGCGGGGGCCCAGTTCCCAGTCCCGGCGCCAGGAACGGGTCTCCGGGCCGGTCAGCGCCGGCGTCTCGCCGGCGTGATGGCGTCGACGTGCCGAATACCAGTCGCCGGAGACCTCGTCGGCGAGCGTCGCGACCGCGGCCTCGATGCGGGCACCGAACCGGCGGGAATCCTCGCCGTCGGCGGGCCACAACGCCTCCCCGAAGGTCACCTGCGTGCTACCGGTCTTCAGACGTTTCGCGCCCTTGGGCAACAGCCGGTCGGTTCCCCGAATGTGCACCGGGACGACCGGTACGTCGCAGCGGACCGCCAGGTACGCGGCACCGCCCTTGAACGGTTGACCCCACCCGTCGGGCGAACGGCCCCCTTCGGGGAAGATCAGCATCGACCAACCGTCGTCCAACAGTTCGGCGGACTCGTCGGCCGAACGGC
This sequence comes from uncultured Iamiaceae bacterium, assembly GCA_964626395.1. Taxonomy (GTDB): domain Bacteria; phylum Actinomycetota; class Acidimicrobiia; order Acidimicrobiales; family Iamiaceae; genus JAFDWI01. The sequence continues at coordinate 2,163 of CAZVFF010000301.1, forward strand.
GACTGATCTTGTTGCGTTCCATCGGGATCGCGTTCAACACGAGCGCCGATGCGGCGCCCGAGACGCGGTTGCCGAAGAAGTAGTCGGCGGCGGCCGCAGCGAACACCTTGTGCCGGAACCGGGCGGGTAGCGCCCCGATCAGCAACGGGGTGTCCAGGTGGCTGTGGTGGTTCGCGGTGAAGATCACCGGCCCGTCCAGGCCGTCGATCCGGTCCTCGCCCACGACCTCGGGGTCGGCCACCGCACCGGTGAACGGACGGATGATCCCGTCGGTCAACACCCGGCGGGCAACCCGGGCCGGGGTCCTGCGTGCCCAGTCGGTCTCGTAGTGGGCGCCGGTCCGTTTCTTCTCCGCGGGTGGCTCCACCCCGCCCGGAACGGTGGGGGCGCGCAGGGGGAACTCGAACCGGTTCAACAGTTTCGCCGGGTTCGGCAGCTGCTGTTTCGCGAACTGCACCAGCACCTTGGCCTTCACAAGGCGCGCGCTCGCCTCGGGGGGCCGTCGGCGGGTCGGTGCGTCGCCGGTCACTGCACGTCCGCCATGACCAACGGTGGGTTGTGGAAATGGGTGATGGTCGGTTGGGGGCCGACCACGTCGGCGGCCAGTTCGAACGCGTCGTCCATCGTCGACGCCGGGCGGAACCCGAGACGCCGCACGGCTTTCGGGTCACCCCCCACGATGATCACCCGGCCCAGGTGTTCCAACGCGTGGGCGCCCCAATACCACATGTAGAACGGGTGCACCCCGTGGTAGGCGTAGCTCGTGCGGTACAGGTGCCGGTACCACTCGTCCTCGGCGTAGTCCTTCTCGAAGCGCTGTTCGATCTCGACCGGATCGCGGGTCTCGGCGAGGACCTGTTCGAAGAAGTCGATGTAGCTGGGGTGGTGGATCGGGTTGAAGTCCCACG
>CAZVFF010000302.1:0-3049 GCA_964626395.1 uncultured Iamiaceae bacterium
GGCGAGTTTGGCGATGCGGCCGTCGATGTCGTCGATCTCCTCGGTGCGGCGGTTCAGCACCGGGTCACCGATCTTGCGAATCGAATACGTGGCCATGGCACGGATCCTACCGGGCGGTCCGCCGAGGCCCTTGTCGTGCCCGATGGTCAACCCACGGCGGTGTCGACGGTCTCCAGGACCTCGTCCCAGGCTGCACGCAGACACCTGATCAGCAACGGGCGGTCCTCGACCGCGGCCGGATCCGTGTTCACCCCGATGTGCACCTCGCCGCAGTAGCTGATCAGCGACAGGTTCACCGCGGCGCCCAGCAGCGGGGCGAACGCGACGAGGCGCTCGACCCGGGTGCCGGCCGAGTAGAGCGGAACCGGCGAACCCGGCACGTTGGTCGTGATCAGATCCGATCCTCGCAGCACCCCACCGAACATGCCGATGCCCACCGACGCCGGGAGGCGCCGCAACAACCCGGCGAGCGGCTCGGTCAGGCCCAGCGCCGGTTCGGCCCGTAGGTCGGCGATCGCCGCGTGGACCTCCCGCATGCGCTCGACCGGGTCGGTGCGCCCCAACGGCAGCACCACACGGGCCAGCATGACGTGGTTGCCCACGACGTGGTCGCTGTCGTCGTCTCGAAGATCGATCGGCACGGTGAACCGCAGCTCGTCGGCCGAGTGTCCCGAGGCGTCGTGGTAGCGGGTCATGCCGCCGGTGACCGCGGCGAGGAACACGTCGTTCAGGGTCACCCCGTGGGTCTTCGCGACGGTCTTCACGGCATCGAGTGGGATCGGGAACGTGGCGAAACGGACCGACAGCGACCGGTCCCGCATGAGCGGCGACAAGGGTTTCGGATCGGGTGCGGTCAAGCGGTGGATCGACCGGAGCGCGGCCAGGGCGTCGCGGGACGCGGCCAACGGGTCGGTGACGAGGTCCTGCACGGTGGACACCAGACCCGTGGCCACCACCGGTGCCCGTTGGCGGGTGGCGTCGATGGCGCGGCGACGCTCGTGGGCGATCGCGTCGAACCACCGTTTCCACTGGCCCATGACCTCGGCCGGTGGCAGCTCGACGGGTTTTCCGGGCACCGCGTCGCGTTCCAGGTCGAACATGACCAGGGCGAGCTGCATGGCGCCGACACCGTCGGTGATCGTGTGGTGGATCTTGACGATGATCGCGGCTCCGCCGTCGGCGAGCCCGTCCACGGCGGTCGCCTCCCACAGCGGGCGTTCCCGGTCGAACGCGGCCATGGCGATCGGCTGGGCGATCCGCAGCACGGCGTCGGTGTCGCCGGGCTCGGGGGCCCGCACGAACCGCAGGTGGTAGTCGAGGTCGAAGTTCGGGTCGTCCTCCCACCGGGGCGGGGCGATCGACATCGGGTTGGCCCGTACCCGTTGACGGAACCGGGGGATCACCGTCGCGCCACGTTGGAACATGGCCCGCACCCGTCCGGGGTCGGGACGCTCGTCCAGGAAGGCCACCGCGGTGATCGTCGAACGCAGCATGGGGTCGGCCTCGATGGTCCACAACAGCGCGTCGCTGTCGCCCATGCGTTCGTCGTAGCGCATCTCGGCCATCGTCGCCTCCCGTTGGTCGGTGACGATGTTAGGTGCACGAAGCTCGCCGACGGTCGGGGAACCACGCGGTCCAGGTCACAGCGAGTCCCCCGGTGGGTTCGCCGTCCACGGGTCGGTCCGGTCGCGACGAGGTCAGCCCGGAGGAGCCCGACACGGCAGACTGGGACGGCGATGGCGCACTACTTCTCCCCCGACCCCGCGGCACCGTCGCGGCACCGCACGGTGACCCTGACCCTGCCCGAGCGACGCCTGGAGCTGACCACCGACCGGGGGGTGTTCTCGGGCACCGGGATCGACCCGGGCACCCGGGTCCTGCTCGCTGAAGCGCCCGCGCCCCCCCAGGGGCCCGTCACCCTGGCCGACGTCGGATGCGGCTACGGGCCCGTGGCGATCACGCTCGCGCTCCGCTCGCCCACCGCGACCGTCTGGGCGGTCGACGTGAACACCCGGGCACTGGAATTGTGCCGGCTGAACGCGGACGGTGCCGGCGTGGGCGACCGGGTGCGCACCGCGACACCCGATGAGGTCCCGGAGGATCTCCGCTTGGACGGCTTCTGGTCGAACCCACCGATCCGGATCGGCAAACCCGCCCTGCACGAGTTGTTGCGGAACTGGCTGGACCGGTTGGCCCCGGGGGCCCGAGCCCATCTGGTGGTCCACAAACACCTCGGGTCGGACTCGCTGGCCCGTTGGATCGCCGACCGGGGTCACACCACCGAACGGCTGATCTCCCGCCGGGGCTACCGGGTACTGGAAGTCACCGCACCCACCGGGGAACCCACGTGAAACAACTCGGATCGACCGACCTGAAACGGCTGCACCGCACCTGGCGCCGCCGCACCGACGGACGGCTCGGGTTGGTGCTCGCACCCGTCGTGCAACCGTTCAACGTGGGCGCGATCCTGCGAACATCGGCGGCGCTACGCGTCGAGGACGTCTGGCTGGTCGGTGAAACCCCGGGGCCGGAGAACACCAGGGTCGCCCGCACCGCGCTCGGCTCGGAGCGGTACCTGCGACTGCATCGCGCCACCGACGCCGCCGCAGCGCTGGCAGCCGCTCACGACGCGGGATACCGCACCGTGGGGCTCGAGCTGGCCGACGACGCCGTCCCCCTGCACGAAACCGGCCTCGACGGGGACGTCGCGCTCGTGATCGGCCACGAGGACCGCGGCCTGTCCGCAGCCGTCCTGGACGCTTGTGACACCGTGGCGTTCCTGCCCCAGCTGGGCCGGATCGGATCGTTGAACGTCGCCACGGCCACATCGATCGCGTTGTACGAACTCCGCCGACGTTCCTGGACCGATGCCCCCGACGGCGACTGAACCGGCACCGATCGCCCCGACGGGAGCCGCTCCGATCGCGGCATGGGTGTTCCCGGCCGAACCGGGTGCGCCGACGGTGCTCGCGATCGGTGATTTCACCGCGAACGGGCTCTGGTTCGGTGACCTGGCCCGGGCGTGCGAAGGCCGCATCCGGTTCGTCGC
>CAZVFF010000303.1:0-3042 GCA_964626395.1 uncultured Iamiaceae bacterium
GGATGCGCACCTCCCGGGCGATGCGACGGAACGCCGCATCGATCTGGGTCTCGAATTCGGCCTCGTCGACCTCGACGGAGACCTTGACCTTGTTGTCCTCGATGGGTTCCACAGTCGTCTTCACAGGGAGACGAGTGTACCGGTCCGCCCCGACACCCCCCTCACCCGGGTGTTTTCCGAGCTGGAGGTCGCCGCCCCGGCGCCCACGGGCGCGACCACCCGTTCACCGGAGTCGGAAACGGCCGGCTCCGATGCGCGCCGGGTCGGGCCCGATCCAATATGCCGTTCCGCTCGGGGTAGGGTCTCGCCGATCAAGGGAGGTCCCTGGTGGCTGCATCGCTACCCGACTACTCGAATCTCGTCGAATCGGCGACTCGCAGCTACTGGGATGTGCGTCGTAGCCAAGCCGAGGAATCGCAGGCACAAGGTGTGCTGAACCCCGGACTTCGTTCCGAGGTGACCGGTGGACGGCACCTGGACGAACTCCAGGCGCTCCTGGTGCGGGTCTTCGTGGATGCGGGCTTGCCCGCCGAGATCATGGAGGTCAAGCGGAGGCCGGTCGCCGGGTTCTTCCGTCGCGACAAGAGTTGGGATCTGGTGGTGATGGTCGGGGACCACGTCGTCGGGATCATCGAGTTGAAGTCGATGGGTCCGAACAACCCCGTTCAGAACTTCAACAACCGCACAGACGAGGCGCTGGGGCAGGCCGTCGACATCTGGAAGGCCGTGGAGCACGGGATCATCTCATCGGCACAGCGTCCCTGGTTGGGCTACTTCATGCTGTTGGAGGACAACGAGGCGTTCAACACGCCAGTCCAGGGACGGAACCCGGTCTGGGCACCTGATCCGATTTTCGACGGCGCCGGTTACGCGGCGCGCTACGCGGTGTTTTTCGAACGGATGGTTCGCGAGCGGTTGCTGGACGCAGCATGTCTCGTGCTGGCAGACAAGACCACCGGAGCGGTGCGGTTTCCTTCGGCCACGCTGTCGTTCCAGTCGTTTGCAGCCGCAATCCACGGCCGATGCCTCCAGTTCCGGGCCATCAACCCCGACATCGATTGGGACGTGTCCTCGTGAACAAGCGCCGTGCACGGGTGATCAACCGGTCCCGAATCTGACGTCGTAGAGGCGCTCGGCGACCCCGGTCGCACGGTCGACGTCGCGTTGATCGAAGGCGGCGGCCAGCGCCCGTCGGTCGCCCGGGAGGATCGATGCCGGGTCCGGCACACGGATCTTGCGAAGGTACTGCGCCTGGAACCGGTAGGTGCCGCCACGCATTTTCACGCAGTAGGCGCCCACGAAGAGGTTCGCGGCCTCCGACAGCAGCAGACCTCCGAGAACGTCCAGGTCCCAGCCATCGGAGACCACGTGGTACAGGTTGTGGTGCGGATGGAAACCGCCGTGGTCCAGCACCGGATGCGCGGATGCCTTGATGTCGGGGATCACCAACTTCGGCCGGTCGGTCAGATCCGGGTGGACCCGATCGATCGTGCGGTACCACGACTGCGGGCGTTGACGGGCGACATGCCGCCCCCGAATCCTCTCTGCATGCTCATCGAAGTAGTCGGCCAACCGTGGGTAGGCGGCGAGGTCCACCAATCCGTCGGACTGCCAGGGGTTGACGAGAAAGCGTCCCGTCCACGCGATGGACCCGTCGGTCAGATCAGCGGCCCGAAGGAGCGGAACGAGCCGATCGGGTTCGACGAGATCGGGGTCGTCTGTGATGTACACGTCGTCGCATCCGGTGGCGACACCGATTCCCACTCGGGTTCCCGTCGTCGGATCCTCGAGTGTCGGAAAGCGCGCTTCCAGCTCGGCCAACAGGGCGAGACGGTTCGGTGACGCGTTGGGCCAGAGGCCCCGCCCCTGATACCAGGCATCCACGCGGGTCGCATCGAACGAGACATCCGAGATCTCGGATGGGTGATCCCGTTGTCGCCAAACGTGGAACCTGTGAGCAGCCGTCGCGTCGAAATCCTCCCCTGTGTCCGCGACATGAACGTGGCCCTGGGGCGCGTTCCGCAGAACGACGACCGCCGGATAGGCCGAGACGTCGTCCTCGAACGCGTCGACGTCGTGCATCGACAGCACCGTCTCCACGGCGTACTGCGCACTCACGAGGTCTCGCAACGCGGCCCCGTACTGGTTGTGCATCCACCGATCGGCACAGATGTACGACAGCGCCGCGCCCGGTTTCAACAATTCCAATCCACGCTCGATGAAGCCGACGTAGATGTCTGCGCGCCCGCGCATGGTCGGGCACCGCAGGCGATACGCCGCGGTGACGGGCTTCGGCATGTCCTCGAGGCGGACGTACGGCGGATTTCCGACGACGAAGTCGGCGCTCCGTGGCACATGGTCGGTGAGGAGAAAATCGGCTTCGGTGACCCACTCCGATGCCAGTCCGGTCGCCGATCCGATGTCCACCCCTGCACCGAGGAGAGCCCGGATGACCGAAGCCCGGGCCACAGTGGCGTGCCGCGGTGACATCTCGAAGGCCCGAATCGCATCACCGAGGTCGACGATGCGGCGTCCATGGACGCGCGCGGACTCCACGAGGCGTTCCACCACGGGCATCAGGAATGCGCCCGACCCGCAAGACGGTTCGACCAGCACCCGTGCGCCGAGGTCGTGACGCGGATCGAATCCGACCAGGTCCAGGATCAGCTCCGCGACCCAACGACGGGTGAACACCTCACCTCGACCGGGGTCGATTGCTCGAGTCTCATCCGTAACGGGGGCACCACCGGCGGCCGCGGACGTCGAGAGCGGTTTGATGAGTGCGAGCTGTTCGATGTGTGTCACGTCATCATCCTGAGCGAACGTCCGTTCGGGCTCAATGTAGCCGTCGCCTGTGACAACGCGTCCCGGCGGCATCCCGAACAGCGTAGGGACCCGAGCCCTGGCCGGCAGGCGATCAGGGCCGCGATCCCTCCGGTCGATGTCCGACAACATCGACGACCGCATTCGTGTCCGACACGATTGAACGCCGCGCCCGACGACGCTTCTTCGCCGGCCGTGGCCTCCGGGTTGGCGGCGCCC
>CAZVFF010000304.1:0-3018 GCA_964626395.1 uncultured Iamiaceae bacterium
ACCCCAGTAGGTCTCATCGGCGAACGCCGCCCGTTTGGTGCGGGCGACCTCTTCACGCCATGCGACCAGACGGGGGCATTTGCGGCACACCACGACCTGGGCTTCCAGGGCCGCAAGGGCCTCGACTCGACGGTTGTGTTCGGTCACGACGGGGTCGATCGTAGGCCGGACCGGTGCACGTCGGCCGGTTCGTGACATGTGCTACGTTCCGCGTCGACAACCGGGCGCGTGCTGCGCCCCGACGAGGGAGGGGACCAACCGATGGGTTTTTCGATTCGCCGCGATCTGCACGTCGAGCGACTGGACGACACCGTCCTGGTGCTCATACCGGGCGCCGAATCCGTACTGGTGCTCAGTGGCGACCAGGCCGACGCGTTCACACTGGCCGAACAGGGAACCCGAGACGTTCCCGACGAGCTCGCACCCGCCATGGCCGGACTTGTCGAGCTCGGCATCGTGCACACCGACGTGTGGAGCCGACGCAGGATCATCCAACTCGGCGGTGCGGCCGCCGCCGCAGCCGTCGCAGTCGCTGCACTACCGGGCATCGCCGCCGCGGACTCTCCTCCCACCACGGGCGACCCGCAACCCCCGACCGGGCTGAGCATCGAGTATCTGATCGTCGCCGGAGGCGGAGGTGGGGGCGGCGGCGGAGGTGGAGCCGGAGGGGTCCTGGAGGGGGCACTCACCGCCACAGACGCCGGCACATTTGCCGTCACGGTAGGCGACGGCGGCTCAGCGTCCGAGACCCTCGGGGAACCCGGTCGCCAGGGTGAGCGCAGTTCATTGACGATCGGACCGACCATTGAAGCAATCGGCGGCGGAGGCGGGGGTGGATTGGCTGTTGGTTCCGGGACCGATGGAGGTGCAGGCGGATCCGGCGGTGGTGCCGGTGGAATCAGCGCTCAGCTCGGCGGTCCTGGCACCCACAATCAGGGCCATCCGGGCGGGGACAACTCGGGTGGATACACCGCGTGCGGTGGGGGTGGTGGAGCAGACCAACCGGGTGGCGATGCCGGTGAGGGCGCCGTAGGCGGCTCAGGAGGCGACGGGGTCCGCTCGGCGTTGGCGACCACCATCGCGGTCGGCGAGCCCATCGGCGCCGACAGCTGGGTGGGCGGAGGAGGCGGCGGAGTCGGCTCGGATGGAGACGGGACCGGCGGGAAAGGCGGGGGTGGAACGGCCTCTGCGACTCAGAGCGTGGCTGGGTCCGCAAACACCGGCGGCGGAGGCGGAGGCGGTGGGATCGGCGGCCCTGCCGACGGTGGTTCCGGGGTGGTGATCCTGGCGTACTCGACGTCGCAAGCAGCCGACCTGGGTTGGACGACCAGTGGGGGGACCAAGTCGGTCCACGGTTCGATGACCTACCACGCGTTCACCACGGTCGGGTCCAGCACGTTCACGATCTCGTCCTGACAGCGGCCGTTCCAGCCGCGCTGAAGGCGACCCGACGTCGCCCTCGAACCGGAACCGGGCCCGCAAGCGGCTAGGTTGCCTGGGAAGTGGCCACTTCACGCACCTCCGAACCGACCACCGTGCTGTTGATCCGGCACGGGGCAACGCCGACGACCGGCAAGATCCTGCCCGGACGCGCGCCGGGGCTGCACCTGTCGGACCTGGGTCGTGCCCAGGCAGAGATCGCAGCGGAACGGATCGGCGCGCTCGGCACGGTGCGGGCCGTGTACTCCTCGCCGATGGAACGGGCGCGGGAGACCGCCCAACCCATCGCCCGGGCCTGCGGGCTGCGGGTGCGGGGCGCAGCCGGGCTCATCGAATGCGATTTCGGCGACTGGACCGGCCGCCAGCTGTCCACCCTGGCCCGCCGCAACGACTGGCAGACCGTGCAACGCTCCCCCAGCTTGTTCACGTTCCCCGGCGGTGAGTCGTTCGCCGGCATGCAGCTGCGCATCAACGAGGCCATCGCGGAGTTGTGCGCGAAACACCCGGGCCAGACGATCGTCGCGGTGTCCCACGCCGATCCGATCAAGGCCGCCGCGGCTGCCGCGCTGGGCACACCGCTGGATCTGTTCCAACGGATCCTGGTGTCGCCGTGTTCGATCACCGCGATCCGGTACTCCACCACCGGCCCGTTCGTGCTCGCGGTCAACTCAACCGGCGCCGACCTGGCCCGAGCCATCGGCCGCTGAGGGAGCCCGGAACGTGTCCGAATCGGTGTCTTTCGACGACTGTGACTTCTTCGTGGCCGGCACGGTGGGCGAACCGGGCAACCGGGTGTTCCATCTGCAGGCCGGCCAGGACGACCGCGTGGTGACCCTGCGCTGCGAAAAGCAACATGTCGCGGCACTCGCCGCACATCTGGACGAACTCTTCGCCGACCTGCCGCCCGCGGTGCCCGACCCCAACAGCCGGGAATTGCGCGAACCGGTCGTCGACGACTGGCTGCTCGGCACGCTGGCGTTCGGGTTCGACACCACCACCGACCGGATCACGATCATCGCCACCGAGCTGACCGAGGATCCCGAACCGGCCGAGGCGCGTTTCGCGATCACCCGCGGTCAGGCCGCATCGCTGATCGCCACCACCGAGGAACTGCTCGCCGGATCCCGGCCCGTGTGCCGGATCTGCGGGTTGCCGATGGACCCGGCCGGGCACGTGTGCCCGCGCTCCAACGGCCACTCGGCGGGATGACCGGGGCCGACCCGGCATCGGCGACACCGTCGCCACACCCGCCGTCGGCGCTGGGCGACCTGCTCGCTGCGGGAGCCGAGTTCCAGGTGCTGGGACGAATCGCCTGGAGTTCGAACGCCTCGTTCCTCGTCGAGGTGGCGCCACCCGTCGACGACGCCGAGACGGGGACCGGACCGAACCGTCCCGACACCGGACCCCCGTTGCGTGCGGTCTACAAACCCGAAGTCGGGGAACGCCCCCTCGGTGACTTCCCGCCCGGAATCTGGCAAAGGGAGGTCGCCGCGTACGAGCTGGCCCGGGCACTCGGCTGGGACTGCATCCCCGAGACCGTCACGGCGTCGGGAATGATATAAAGGTCGTAATCAATAA
>CAZVFF010000305.1:0-610 GCA_964626395.1 uncultured Iamiaceae bacterium
CTTCGACCTTGTCGGGGTCGGTCCCGGTGGTCAGTCCGAGCCGACGCGCGAGCCGCCCCACGTGGGTGTCCACCGGCAGGCCCGGTAGCCCCAATGCGACGCTGCGCACCACGTTCGCCGTCTTGCGGCCCACACCGGGGATGGTGACCAGGTCCGCCATGGCCGAGGGGACCTCACCGTCGAAACGGTCCACGAGCGCGTTCGCCATACCCAGCAGGCTCTTCGTCTTGTTGCGATAGAACCCCGTCGAACGGACCAGCTCGGCGACGTCGTCGGGATCGGCGACGGCCAGGTCCTCCGGCGTGGGGTAGCGGGCGAACAACGCCGGGGTGACCAGATTGACCCGGGCGTCGGTGCACTGGGCCGACAGGATCGTCGCCGCCAACAGTTCGAATGCGTTCGAATGGTCCAACGCGCACTCGGCGTCGGGGTACTCGACCTTCAGACGTTCGTTCGTCACCCGGGCACGGCCCCGGGGACTGCGTGGTCGGGCCATGGCCGGTCCCCCCACCCCGCACGCGCCCCCCCCCCCCGGGGCGAGGCCCCCCCAGACCACCCCACGCCCGCGCCCGCGCACGCCAGGTAGGCCTCCATCCAGTCCGGGCCGTTC
>CAZVFF010000305.1:620-2964 GCA_964626395.1 uncultured Iamiaceae bacterium
GGGAAGGCCGACCGACGCCCGGTAGCGTGACCGGCCATGACCACCGAACGGCGTCGCATCGTGACCGACCCCACCGCCGCCGACGACGCCCGGGCCCGTGCGGACGGGTTGACGAACATCCGCGACGTCCACCAGTTGCGGTGCAGCCTGCCGGCCGAACCCGCCACGATCCGCACCCGCGCGTTCGTGCCCGGGGGCACCGACGAGCGCGCGTTCATCGAGGTGAACAACCGGGCGTTCTCGTTCCACCCGGACCAGTCCGGCATGACCACCGAACGACTGCACGCCGACCTGGCCGCCGACTGGTTCGACCCGGCCGGGTTCCTGTTGCACGAACGCGACGGCCGTCTCGCCGGGTTCTGCTGGACCAAACGTCACCCCGCGACCGCCACGGACCCGGCGTTGGGTGAGATCTACGTGATCGGCGTCGACCCCGACTTCCAGGGGCTCGGCCTGGGTCGGGAACTCGTCCTCGCCGGCCTGGCACACCTGGCCGGGGTCGGCGAGACCGTCGGCATGCTGTACGTGGACGAGACCAACGCCGCCGCGGTGGGCCTGTACGACGCGATGGGGTTCGTGCTGCACCACGTCGACCGCCTGTACGAACCGCCCGTCTGAGCCGAAACCCAGCAGGTGCGTGGTCCGGCTCAGCCGACCCAGTGGCCGACGATCGTGGTCACCGTCGCCGCGAACGCCGCGATGAACAACTGTCGCAATCCCGAATACACCTTGGAACGTCCGGTGAACCCGGCCAGGCCCAGACCGACCGCGAACGCGGTGATCCCGCCGAGCACCGCCGATTCGACGATCGCGGTGCCGCCACTGGTCAGGTACCACGGCACCAACGGGATGATCGCGCCCACCGCGAACGCCAGGAACGACGCGATCGCCGCCAGCCACGGCGACCCCAACGACGCCGGGTCGATCCCCAACTCCTCGCGGGCGTGGGTCTCCAACGCCAACTCCGGGGTGGCCATCGAACTGTGGGCCATGGCTTCGGCGACGTCGGATTCGATCCCGCGGCGTTCGTAGATGCCGATCAGTTCGGCCACCTCCAACTCCGGGTAGTGCCGCAACGCCCGCCGTTCGATGTCGAGCTCACGTTCGAACAGTTCGGCCTGGGCCCGCACCGACACGTACTCACCCGCCGCCATCGACACCGCCCCGGCGACCAGCCCGGCCAGACCGGCCAGACGGACGGTCTCCACCGCCGCGGACGCCCCGGCGAAACCCAGGATCAACGACACGTTCGACACCAGCCCGTCGGAGACCCCGAACACCGCGGCCCGCATCCACCCACCGGAGATGTCCCGGTGTTCGTGTTCGTCGGGTGGTCCCGGATCGGGCATGGCAGGCAAGCTAGTCCCATGCCGACGACGATGTACGAGCCCGACCGTGAGGCACTCAGCCGGATCCTCGACGGCGAACCGCGGTACCGCGTCGACCAGGTGTGGCACGGGCTGTACACGGGATTGCAGGCCCCGTCGGAGATCACCAACCTGCCGGTGGCGTTGCGCGAACACCTCGGGCGCGAACTCCCGGCGGCGCTGCGGGCGGTGACCTCCTCGGTCGCCGACGACGGGCGGACCGTCAAATGGTTGTACGCGCTCGGTGACGGCGCCACGATCGAAACCGTGCTCATGCACTATCCGGAACGTTCCACGGTGTGCGTGTCGTCCCAGGCGGGGTGCGCGATGGGATGCACCTTCTGTGCGACCGGCCAGGCCGGGTTCACCCGCCACCTGACCACCGGCGAGATCGTCGAACAGGCCGTCCGGGCGGCACGCACCGCTGCCGACTCCGGCCGGCGCCTGTCGAACGTGGTGTTCATGGGCATGGGTGAACCGCTCGCCAACTTCGGTCGGGTCTGGCCCGCGGTGGAACGCATCCACGGTGCGCTCGGGTTGTCGGCTCGGCACCTGACGTTGTCGACCGTCGGGGTCGTGCCCGGCATCCGTCGTCTGGCCGAACAGGACCTGCCGGTCGGGCTCGCGGTGTCGTTGCACGCCGCCAACGACGAGCTGCGCTCCAGCCTGGTGCCGTTGAACGACCGCTACCCCCTCGACGTGCTCGCCGAGGCCTGCCGGCACTACCTGGTCGCCAAGAACCGCCGGTTGTCGTTCGAATGGGCGCTCATCGACGGGGTCAACGACCGCGACGTCGACGTCGACGAACTCGCCGCGTATGCACGACCACTGCGCGCGCATGTGAACCTGATCCCGTTGAACCCCACCGGCGGGTTCGCCACCCGGGGCAGCCCACCCGAGCGCGTCGCCGCGTTCCGGGACGCGCTGGTCGCCCGCGGCGTGAACGCCACCGTTCGGGCCAACCGCGGCAACGAGAT
>CAZVFF010000306.1:0-2928 GCA_964626395.1 uncultured Iamiaceae bacterium
GGTCGTGCAGGTCCATGGCCTTGGTGAGCAGCAGGTAGGAGTTGGCGTCGAACCGGCGCACGAGTTTGTCGCCGTGGTACTCCAGGTAGCGCTCCACCTGGAATCGTTGCCACATCTGGAATGAACCGTCGACCGGTTCGACCACGTCACGACCGAACCGGTCGGTGAAGGCATCGTCGGTCCGGAAGGTGATCTGGGACACCTGCCGGGCCAGTGCGAGCCCGGCGTGCGGGCCCATCCCGTTGGGGGCGTCGTAGTAATCCCCGCCGTTCCACTGCGGATCCAACGCGATCACGCGGCGACCGGTGCTCCACCAGGCGATCTGCTGCGCGGTCGCGGCGGCACACGTGGCGATCGGCACGATCGAGGTGATCCGGTCCGGGAACATCACGGCCAGTTCGAGCACGATCATGCCGCCCATGGACCCACCGATCACCGAGTGCCAGTTCCGCACCCCCAGGCCGTCACCGAGCTTGGCCATCAGGCGCGCCTGGTCGCGCATGGTCACCACGGGGAAGTTCGGGCCGTAACGCCCCGAACCGTCCGGGCGGGTCGACGCGGGGCCGGTCGAACCCTGGCAGCCCCCCAGGACGTTGGCGCACACCACGAAGAAACGATCGGTGTCCACGGGACGTCCCGGGCCGATCAGCGCGTCCCACCATCCGGGCGTCGGGTGCCCGGGGGCGGCCGACCCCGCCGCGTGACTGTCGCCGGTGAGCGCGTGGCACAGCAGCACCGCGTTGGTCCCGTCCGGATTCAGCGTCCCCCACGTCTCGAAGGCGATCTCCACGTCGCGTAACCGCCCCCCACCTTCCAACACGAAGGGGCGGTCGACAGCGGTGCGGAGAAAACGACGATGACCCAGTGGGTCACCGGGACGCCACGCGCCCGACGACGGGAGGGTCCACGGTCGTGCCCGACGCCACGCGAGGGGTTCGAGGACCGAGTGTTCCGTACCGTCACCGTCGGCGATGTCACTCATCGGCACATCCGGGTCCCCGGGCGATCGTCGTCGAAAAATCGTCGGTGGCGCGCTCACCGCTGTCGCCGACGACGGTCACGGTGCCCGACAGCGTCGCGCCGGGTGCGCCGCCGGGGATCGAACTGACCCATCCCCGCTCACCGGAGCGGGACAGCCCGATCCGCGTCGCGTTGCCGCCGACATCGACCCGGGCGGTCACGGTGCCGGGTGTCCCGCCGGCGACCTCCACCACGAGCCGGGTGGCGGCACGGCACAACGGCGGGGACGGATCCAGGCGGATCGAACGGATCGCGAGGTCGCCGTCGTCGATCCGGAGCCGGACCGTGGCACGTGATCCGTCGGAGCCGTCGATCCGGAGGTCACCGTCCCGCGCCCGTTCCCGATCGGTCAGCTCGATCCGCACTTCGACCGACTCGTCTTCCGAGACGTGACCGCTGGTCGGTTCCACCTCGAAACCCCGGGGCACCCCGGTGATCTCGAATTCGATTCCATCGGGGGACGCGCTGCGGATCGTGAAGGTGGCGCTCGTGCGTCCGGGACCGAACACGATCTCGGTCTCCCCGGCGGCGAGCGCGGGACCGGCCAGTGTCGTCGTGGTGGTCGTCGTCGTGGTCGTGATCGGTGTGGTCGTCGTGACGAACAGGCCGGTGGTGACCGCGCCGCGGACCACGGCGGTCGTCGGGGCTTCGACGGTCTGCTGTTCCTCGACGACCGGATCGGGGACCTTCGCCACGTCGGAATCGTCGTTGTCACTGGACGACGAACCCGTACCCAGAAAGCCCGCGCCGGCGACGAGCGCGACCGCCAGCAACCCGATGAACACGGTCAGGACGGGAACGACACCCTGGGGCGCGTCCGGGGAACTGCGACGGATCCGTCGGCGGTCGCTCATCGTTGCAATGTTCGCGCACCACGCCACCCGGGACGCCGTCGGGCCCACCAGTCGACGAGCTCCCGCGCGGGACCGGCCCGTCCCACGTGGAACGCCGCGGCGAGGTCATCGAGGGCGGCGTTCCACGCAGCGGGGTCCTCGTGGTCCGCCGCATGCGTCGCCCGACGGGCCGCGTCCGCGGCGACCACCCACGCGGCGGCGTCCACGGGCAACGGCACCGAGGCCAGGAAACCCGTCGTGACCCGACAGGTCCCCGGTCCGAGTCCGGTCCCTCCCGCGGCCTCGTGCAGACGTAACGACGTCTCGGGGGCACCGAGCAATCCCGCGATGTGCCACACGCCGGGTGCGTCGTGGCCACGTGGGACCACCGCGATCGTCGGTGTGCACGGGACCATCGATCCGTCCACGTCGACGATGACCTCGAGCACACGCCCCTGCGAGGCCACCAGGACCTTGGGTACGAGCAGCGCGTGCACCCAGGCCGCCAGACCCGGATCGGCCGCCGCGAGCGCGTCGACGTCGACCACGGGGCGGATCCAGTCACGGCGCGCGAAGCGGACGGGATGGCCGGCCCGGTGGTGCAACGGGTCGATCGCACCGGTGGTGACCAACAGCGGATCGGTGCTCGACCCGCCGGTGTCGTCCCGTACGTGCGGCGCCAGCCCGTAGAAGTGCTGTCGGAATCCAGCGGTGATCGTGGCGACGTCGCCCAACGTGGGACCAGCCGCCGGCGTGCGGGACGGTTCCGGGCGGAGCGGCAGGTCGCCCAGCAGCGGGGACCAGGTCACCGGGTCGGTGGGAGCGTCGATGACGCCCGCGTCCTGCACGTCGACACCCCGGTGGCGGCGTATCCGGATCGGGGTCGGTCGCCCGACCCGGAACACCGGCGCCCACACCTCGACGGCCGCATCGAAACCGACATCGTGGCCACCCAGCCACACCGCCGTCATGCCGGCACGCTCGACCACGAGCTGCCGGATCCGTTCGGCGCTCCGTGCGGCTGCCACCGACGTCGGCAGGATCAGACACAGCACCCCACCGTCGCGCACCGAAT
>CAZVFF010000307.1:0-2900 GCA_964626395.1 uncultured Iamiaceae bacterium
CGACACCCAGACGTTCCACGTCCAGGGTGTCGCCCTCGGCGACGCGGTACTGCTTCCCACCAGTGGCGATCACGGCATACATGGCTGGAAACTCTACCGGGCAGAACCGGCAGCGCCCCAATCAGTCGGCGAACAACGTCTCGTCGAACACGACCCCACGTGCCGAACAGACCGCACACGGTTCGGAGAACGACTCCAACAGGCCCTCACCGATGCGTTTGCGGGTCATCTGCACCAGACCCAACTCGGAGATGTCGAACACCTGGGTGCGGGTCTTGTCGCGTGCCAACGCGTCACGGAACACCCGCACCACCTCGGCCCGGTGCTTTTTCACTTCCATGTCGACGAAGTCGATCACGATGATCCCGCCGACGTCCCGCAGGCGCAACTGGTGGGCGATCTCGACCGCGGCCTCCAGGTTGTTGTCGAACACGGTCTCTTCCAACGACGACTTGCCGACGTTCTTGCCGGTGTTCACGTCGATCACCGTGAGTGCCTCGGTGTGTTCGATGATCAGCGAACCACCCGAGGGCAGCCACACCTTGCGGTCCAGGGCCCGACGCAACTGTTCGATCACCCGGTGACGTTCCAGCAGCGGCAACTTCGCCTTGGCGGGGTCGAAGTACTCGACCCGTTCAGCCAGGGCCGGCGACACACTGGCCACGTAGTCGTGGACGTCGTCGAAGATCTCCTCGTCGTCGATCAACACCGACCGGAAATCCCGGTTGAACTCCTCACGGATCAACCGCAACGCCATGTCGGGTTCGCGGTACAACAGGGCCGGCGCGGACGCCTTCTTCGCGAGCGCCTCGATCTTCTCCCACTGGGCGACCAGGCGGGCGAGGTCGCGTTCGATCTCCGGTGCGGTGATCTCCTCGGCGGCGGTGCGCACGATCACCCCGTGCTGTTTGGGGCGGTGCTTGTCGATGATCTTGCGCAGCCGTTTGCGTTCCGAATCGGGCAGACGTTTGGAGATCCCCACCGTGCGCGAATTGGGCACGAGCACCACGAACCGCCCGGGAAGCGACACCTCCTGGGTCAGGCGTGCCCCCTTGTGCATGATCGGGTTCTTGGTGACCTGGCACAGCACCGTCTGACGGGGTTGCAGGATCTGTTCGATCCGGTCCTTGTCGTGCTGTTCGATGTCCTCGGGGTCGAAGTGCAGGTCCCCCCGGTACAGCACGGCGTTCTTGGGCGTGCCGATGTCGATGAACGCGGCCTCCATGCTGGGCAGCACGTTCTGCACCCGACCCAGGTACACGTTGCCGTGGATCTGGGTGATGTCGTCGGTGGGGTGCGCCACGTGGTGTTCGATCAGCGTGCGACCCTCGAGGATCGCGATGTGGGTGGCGTCGTCCTGTTTGTGGACCGCCATCAGGTAGCGGCCCACCGGTTTGCCGTTGCGGGTCTTGCCGCGGCGTTCCTCCAGGGTCTCCTCATCCAACTCGACGGCTTCGCCGCCGGTCAGCGCGGTGACGGGTTTCGCGACCCCCGAACGGACCCCTTCGGGGGCACGGCCGTGGCCGACCTTGGCGTGACCGCGACCCGAACCGCGGCCTCGGCCACCCCGGCGACGGCGACGCTTCTTGCCCGAACCGCCGTCGGAACCACCCGAGGCGCCGTTGCCGCCGGCGTCCGCTGCGGGTGCCGGGGCGGGGCGGGTGTCGCCGATGCGCGGTTTGGCCGGTGCGGGACGGCTGTCGCCCACCCTGGGTTTGTCGTCACCACCGGCCGGGCCGGATTCGGCCGACGGGGTGCGCACCAGGCTCTTGGCGGCATCATCGGCCGAGGGACGACCCCGCCGCGACGGGTTCGGCAACTCCGACGGGTTCTTCGCATCGGCGTCGCCGCCACCACCCGAGGCAGCCGACGTGCCCGGAGACTGACCGGTGGCGCCCCCACCGCCACCGCCACGACCACGGCCGCCACGACGTCGACGCCTTTTGCGACCCGACGAACCCGAGCCCGGGCCCGAGTTCGAACCCGAGTTGGCGTCTTGGCCGGCGTTCTGGCCGGAGCCGGCGTTCCGGCCTTGGCCGGTGTTCGCACCGGACCCGGAGTTCGGACCCTGGTCCGCTTTCCGGTCCGCCCCGGTGTCGGGACGGGACGATTCAGACGGCTTCGACGAGCCTGCGGCCCGGTCGGATCCGTTCCCGGTCCCACCGGCCGGTTGGTTCTCGTCGGTCACCGGGGTGTTCCGGTTCCCGTCGCGGGATGCGGTGATCGCACCGTCGCTGCCGGGCACATCGCCCGGGTTGGGTTCGTTCATGGAAAATCCTCACAGAATCATTGCCATCCCGGCCGTGCCGGGCGCTCCCGCACGAAGCGGGGCAACCACATCCGGCACCAGGAAGGGGCGTGGTGCGGGCGGGCGCACGCATCGGCGTGACGCCGCACCTCCCCGAGGTCGAGACGTACAGGATGGCGTGCAAAATACTGGCCTGCGGTGCCGCACGGAAGATCCCGAGGGGATCCCGGATCACCGCAGGTGTCCGGTCAGACGACCGAATCGATGGCATGGTGCCCCCCACCGTAGTGGGTCGCCCACCCCCACGGCCGCGGCGTCGGGCGGGCGGTCAGGAAAACCGGCGGGCGTGCACGTTCAACACCAGACCCACCGCCAGGAAAGGCGCCAACGTCGACGAACCCCCGTACGACATGAAAGGCAACGGGATACCCGTGATCGGCATGATGCCCATCGTCATGCCGACGTTCTCGAAGATCTGGAACAGGAACATCGCCAGCACACCCGCGCACAGGTACGCGCCGAAATCGTCCCGCGCCAGTTGCGCGGTGCGCCACACCCGGAACACGATCACCGCCAACACCACCAGCAACGCGGCGCCACCCACGAAGCCGAACTGTTCGGCCAGCGCGGTGAAGATGAAGTCGGTGTCCTG
>CAZVFF010000308.1:0-2897 GCA_964626395.1 uncultured Iamiaceae bacterium
GGAAACCTCGGTAGATCCCGGGTTTCCTCCCGAAGTTCGAAAAAGGTCGAGCGACGGGTGATTTTCTACTGCACCGTGCAGTGGATTGACGAGGGCCGATCGGACGAGACACACGCCCGAGCGACCCCACGACCATCATTCCGAGGCCGACTCCGACGCTGTCCCCGCCGACCTCACAGCATCGGAGAATCCGGAGGCCCCGTCATGTCCTTCACCGTCCACGACGTGTTGTACGTCGAGGAAGTCGACGAGGGGTTCCTCGTCCTCGACCCCGCCGTCGACGCCAACCGGGTCCACGAGCTCCACGGGCCCCGGGCCGAAGCGTTCGCACTCGCACGTACCGGGGTCGACGACGTCCCCGACGAACTCGCCCCGGCCATGGCCGGACTCGTGCACCTCGGACTCGTCCGCACCGACACGTGGAGCCGCCGACGGATCCTCCAACTCGGTGGAGCGGCCACCGCCGCCGCGGTCGGCATCATCGCCCTGCCGGGCGTCGCCGCAGCCGCTTCCACGCCGGGGACGACGGCCCCGCCCACGACCGGACCGGTGACCACCGCGCCCCCCACGACCGCGGCACCCGCACCCGTCGAGCTGCTCTCGACGTACACGCCCGGCACCTACTCGGTCGACGTGCCCGCGGGCCGGACCCTCGCGTATTCGCTCAGCGGTGCCGCGGGCGGCGACGCCTCGTACGGGCTGTACCGGGACCCGCCACCGCCGGAGGTCATCGAGTCGTACCCCGGCTGGTTGGGCCTGGGCGGAGACGGCGCAACCGTGTCGGGGACGATCCCACCCAGCAGCACCGGTTACACCCTCGACGTCATCGTCGGGCAGGCGGGCACCTTCTCCTTCGGTGCGGCCGGCTCGAGCGGTGGCGGCGGTGACGCCAGCGTGTTGCGCTCGGGTTCGACGATCCTGATCGTCGCACCCGGCGGAGGCGGAGGCGGCACCTGTGTCCAGTGGGGATGGGTCGGCGTCGCGCCGCCGGTCGGCGGCAATGGTGCCCGTGGTGGCCATAGCGCGGTCGCCCGGAGTTCCACCGTGAGCGGGATCACCGGGACCTCACTCCCCGGCGGCGGCGCCGGAGCGAACGGGATGGGCGGGACCGGTAGCGGCGCAGGAGGGGCGGGGGGGGCGGCAACCCCGCGGGCGGAGGGACCGGCGGTGGCGGAGGTGGAGGCTGGGTCGCGATCGGCTCGCCGGACGGCGCGATCACCGGCTACAGCGCCGTCGGCGGGGCGGTCACCCTCACGCTCACCTGACCCACCCACCACGAACTTCGGGAGGAAACCTGGGCCAAACCCGGGTTTCCTCCCGAAGTTCGCCTGAGAGCGAGGGGGTCGGTGGTTCTCGGACGGTCGGGTTTGACGACGGAGCCCACGGGGTAACCACCAGACATGGAGCAACTCGATCGACTCGTCGCCCGCATCGCAACATGCCAACACGGCGTCTTCTCGACCACCCAGCTGGCGTCGGTCACCGACGCCGAGGTGCATTCCCGGCTGGCGGCCGGTCGTTGGCGACGAACCCGGCAGGGGATCTACGTCGTCGAAGGTTCGCCCGACACCTGGGAGCAACGAATCTGGGTCGAACTCCTGGCCGCAGGTTCGGGAGCGGTGGTCGGCCTGCGATCCGCCGCCGCCCTCCACCGCCTCCGGGGAATGCCCCGTATCGCGATCGACATCGTCCAACCCGAGGACACCGTCCCGAACGCGAAACCCCGGACGTCGCGCCGCACGACCCGGCTCCCCTCCTCCCACGTCACCGTGATCGACGGCTTCCCGGTCACCACCATCGAACGCACACTCTTCGACCTCACCGGCCTCACCTCGAAACGGCGCCGTCGCAGCGGCCGCTCCTACATCACCGAGGCGCGGGTCGAGCGTCTCGTCGAGAACGCGCTGTCACAGAAGCTCGTCACCGTGCACTCGTTGCGCCGAGTGCACCTCGACCTTGCCGGGCGTGGGCGGGCCGGGTCCCGCCTCATGCGTGAGTTGCTCGACAAACGCAGTGGGCAGTACGTGGCGACCGATTCCGAACTGGAGGACGCGTTCCTCGCGCTGGTCGACGACTTCGAGCTGCCGACACCCGGTCGTCAGGTCCACCTGGGAAACGCCACCGAGCAGATCGGTCGGGTCGACTTCCACTACGAACACGCCCGTCTGGTGGTCGAAGCCGACAGCCAGGCGTTCCACGGCCAACGCACGCGGATGATCCACGACCACCAACGGGACCTGCAGCTCCTCGCCGGCGGCTGGCAGGTGCTCCGGATCGACTGGTGGCAACTCACCGAGGACCGGGTCAGGGTCGCCGGCCTGCTCCGTCAGATCCTGGATCGCCGGACCACGCCCGTCTCACCCGTCGCTCCCGTCCCGCCCTGACCCCACCCCCGAACGAACTTCGGGAGGAAACCCGGGCTGTACCGAGGTTTCCTCCCGAAGTTCGTGAACAGGGTCGGGTCAGACGTGCTTGGGGACCCAGTCGGGGCGGCGTTCCACGAAACGGATCCGTTCCCGGCACCACTCCCGCTGTTCCAAGGCGGCCGCGTGCTCGCGTTCGTCGAGCGACCCCTGCAACTTCTCGGCCAGTTCGGCCAGTTCGGTGTTCACCGCGTCGACGTCGATGTCGGCCGGGGAGGTGATCGCCTCGTCGATCAGCACGGTCACCACGTTCGTCTTCACCGACAGGAACGAGCCGCGCACGACCCATTCGAGCTTCTCACGGTCGGGCAACCCGATGCGCAACATGCCGCTGGTCAACGTGGCGACCATCGACACGTGCCGGGGCCACACACCGAACGACCCGGCGGCACCGGGGGCGATGATCCAGTTCGCCCGGCCCGAGAACACCTCCCGCTGGGGTGACACCACACGGATCCGCAGGTTGCCCCCGCC
>CAZVFF010000309.1:0-2881 GCA_964626395.1 uncultured Iamiaceae bacterium
CATCGAAGTCTCCACCACCGAGACCGGCATCACCCCGTTCGTGCACGCCTCGGTTCGGAACCGTCCCGGGGAGGCCCCCGGCGTGATCGACGCCCTGCTGAACGCCGGTGCGGCACCCGACGGGGTCGACGCCGACATGTTCGCCCGGGCCGCAGCCGCACGGGCCGCCACCGGCGACGACCCGTTGCGGGTCGTGCTGGGCCGTCAGTCGCTCGCCGAATCCGCCGATGTGGCGACCGCGGTCGCACACCGGATCCTCGACGCCCGCCCCGACGCCACGTTCCTCACGACCCTGCGTCGCGCCAACGTGTACGGCGCACTGGACATGGGGCTCGCCCCGGGCCTGCTGCCCGGACGGGTCACCCTGGACGCCCGCGCCGCCACCGCCGAAGGCTGGGGTATCGCCGCGAACGAACTGCCGTCGGCCCCGGGCATGGACGCCCGTGCGATCCTGACCGCCGCCGCGGAGGGCAGGATCGACACGCTGATCCTGTTGGGTGCCGATCCGATCACCGACTTCGCCGACCACGACCTCGCCGAACGCGCGCTCGCGAACACCAACAACGTGATCGCCGTCGATCTGTTCGAGACCGCGTCGAACCGCTACGCGGACATCGTGCTCCCCGCCGCCGGATTCGGCGCCGAAGACGGCACCACCACGAACCTGGAAGGCCGCGTCACCCGGGTCGGCCAGGCCGTCGCCCCGCCGGGACAGGCCCACGCCGACTGGGTCATCGCCGCCGAGCTGGCTTTCGCGCTCGACGCCGACCTGGGCTTCGACTCCCTCGAGGAGATCCGTGCCGAGATCGCCCGCACCGCACCGTCGCACGCCGGTCTGACCGAGGACGTCCTGGACGTCGACGCCGACGGGATCGTCTTCCCGGTCCCGGTCGAATCCGAACCGGGCGACGAGGCCGCCGGGGAGCTGGAAGCGGCCGAAACCGCCGACACCGGCACCGCCGACGACGCATCGGAGGGTGAGTCGACCGGCAACGACGAATCCCCCGCCGACGACGAACCCGCGCGGGAAACCGACTCGGGTGACGACACGACCACCGCGGACGAGCCCGACGAACCGGCACCGGAAACCGACGTGGGTGTCCAGCTGCCGGGAGCGCCCGACCTGTCGATCCCGGCCCGCGACGCCTATTCGCTGCGCCTGACCGTGACCCGGAGGATGTACGACCGCGGCACGATCGTCCAACAGGCGGCCCACCTCGCGCCGCTCGCCAACGACCCCGAACAGATCCCCGCACGGATCAACCCCGCCGACACCGCTCGCTTGGGCGTCGCCGACGGTGACCGGGTGCGGCTCACCTCGGCCCGTGGCGAAGCGGTCGTCCCCGTGAAGACCGACGCTGGTGTGCCCCGCGGTACGGTGGCGTTCGAACGGGACGCCGCATCCGGCGCGGTGGCCACCATGATCGACCCCGATGCCGTGGTCACCGACGTGCGGGTCGAGACCGTGCAACCGGACGGAGGCACCGCGGCATGATCCTGGCGGACGATCCCCTCTTCTTCAGCGGCCACGTCGGTTTCGTCGTGGTGCTGTTCGTGATCGTCAAGACGATCATCACCTTCGCCCTGTTGCTCGTCGCGGTCATGTTCATGATCTGGTTCGAGCGCAAGATCATCGGCGACATGCAGAACCGGATCGGCCCGAACCGTGCCGGGCCGTTCGGGCTGCTGCAGACCCTGGCCGACGGCGTCAAGCTGATGATCAAGGAGGACATCATCCCCAACCGGTCGGACCGGGTGATGTACCGCCTCGCGCCGTACCTGGTGTTGCTGCCCGCGTTCCTGACGTTCGCGGTGATCCCGCTGTCGGGCAACTTCGCCCCCGACACCGGTGGCGTCGTGAAGATCTTCGGCCACCACACCCGACTGCAGCTGGTCGACCCGCCGATCGGGATGTTGTTCGTCCTGGCGATGGGCGGCATCGCGGTGTACGGCGTACTGCTCGCCGGCTGGGCGTCGGGATCCAAGTACCCGTTGATCTCCGGTGTGCGCGCGTCCGCGCAGATGATCTCCTACGAGGCCGCACTCGGGCTGTCGCTCGCCGCGGTGTTCCTCGTGACCGGCCAGCTCACCACCTCGGGGATCGTCGCGTCGCAGTACACGTGGTCGTGGAACGCGTGGGTGACCGGGCTCGTGCCCTTCGTGGTCTTCTTCATCGCTTCGTTGGCCGAACACTCCCGACCACCGTTCGACATCATCGAGGCCGAACAGGAACTGACCGGTGGGTTCAACACCGAGTACTCGTCGTTCCGGTTCGCGACGTTCTACCTGGCCGAGTTCATGAACGCGATCACCCTGTCGGCGATCGTGGTGACCCTGTTCCTGGGTGGCCCGAACGGCTGGTACGGCCCGGGCCCCGAATGGATCTGGGGGCTGATCTGGTTCTTCGGCAAGTTGCTCGTGCTGCTGTACGTGCTCGTGTGGATCCGCGGCACCCTGCCCCGGTTGCGGTACGACCAATTGATGGACCTGGGTTGGAAGCTGCTGATCCCGCTGTCGTTGGGCTGGCTGCTGCTGCTCGTGGCGGTCCGCATCGGCGACGACCGGGGTTGGAACCTGATCCTGGTGGTCGGCATCGCCCTGGTGGCGATCGTGGCCGTGGCGGGTCTGTTGGCCGCCGCGATCCGTGTCGGCAAGTCGAACCACGAACTCGCCGAGGCGTTCGAATGACCGTGACCCCGAGCCGAGAACCCGAGGAGTTGCACCGATGGGTTATCTGAAAGGCTTTCTCGTCTCCTTCGCCCAGCAGGGCAAGCGGCAGCGGGTGACCACCTCGTACCCCGAGGAGAAGTCCCCCAAACCGGTCCGCATCCACGGCCGTCACGTGCTGAATCGCTACGAGGACGGCATGGAGAAGTGCATC
>CAZVFF010000310.1:0-2881 GCA_964626395.1 uncultured Iamiaceae bacterium
GCCACCGACGACGAGGTCGGCACGATCACCGGGCTCGGGAACCCCGAGTTCGAAACCACCACGTACCGGTACGCGTACGAATCGCTGGTCACCCCACCCACCGTGTTCGACGAGGACCTCGACACCGGCGAACGGGTCGTCCGCAAACGCACCGAGGTGCTCGGCGGCTACGACCCCGACGGCTACGTGACCGCACGGGCCCGGGTGCGTGCCGACGACGGCACGCCGGTGCCGGTGTCGATGGTCCGCCGACGCGACACCCCGACCGACGGCAGCGCCCCGTGCGTGTTGTACGGCTACGGCGCCTACGAGATCCCGATGGACCCGTGGTTCTCGCCGGCGCGACTGAGCCTGCTGGACCGCGGCTGGGTGTTCGCGATCGCGCACGTGCGTGGCGGTGGCGAGCTGGGCCGACGCTGGTACCTCGACGGCAAGTTCGAAGCGAAACCGAACTCGTTCACCGATTTCACGGCCTGTGCCCGGCACCTGGTCGACACCGGGGTCACCGCGCCGGACCGTCTGGTCGCGCGGGGCGGCAGCGCCGGCGGCCTGCTGGTGGGTGCCGCGGTGAACCTGGCGCCCGAGCTGTTCGCCGCGGTGATCGCCGAGGTGCCCTTCGTCGACCCGTTGAACACCCTGCTGGACACGTCGCTGCCCTTGACGGTCACCGAGTGGGAGGAGTGGGGCGACCCCTCCGGCGACGCCGCTGCCGCCGCGGTGATCGGGGCGTACAGCCCGTACGAGAACATCCGCGCGGTGGCCTACCCGGCGATGCTGGTCACCGCCGGGGTGCACGACCCGCGGGTGAGCGTGCACGAGCCGCTCAAGTGGGTCCAACGCCTGCGGGCGGTCACCACCGGCGACCGGCCGATCCTGGCCCGTATCGACACCGGCGGCCACGGCGGGCCGACCGGGCGCTACGACGCGTGGCGGGACGAGGCGTTCATCCTGGCGTTCGCTCTTCGTGCGGTGGCCCCACCCGACGACTGACCGGGAACGATCAGAAGCCGTTCTCCTCGTTGTAGTTCCGGATCGCGGCGGTCACGTCGGCTTCGGCCCTGGTCAGCGCCTTCGCGGGGTCCTCACCCTTCAGGTACACCGACTCCAGCATCTTCTGGATGATGTCGTTGTACTGGTCCGAGGGACCGACCATCGGACCGGCGTTGTCCGCCGTCATGGCCGCCAACTGCCCGGCCGCGACCTGCAACGACAGCCCGGCGACCTCGCCCTTCCAGAACTCCTTCACCGCCGGATCGTCTGCGACCTGGTCGTTGGAGGGCAGGTAGGAACCCTCGACGTGCCACTTCACCTGCTGGGGGATCTCGTTCATGTACCGCATGAAGTCCATCGCGGCGGCCTGTTCGAGCTCCGAACCGGCGTTGGTCACGTAGAACGCACCACCCGACACCGGGCCGTAACCCGGCTCGGTCATCCCGGGCATCTCACCGAACCCGGGGATGATCGTGGTGCTGGCCGACAGTCCCTCGATGTTGCCGGCGGCCAGGTCCTCCGCCGAGAGCTTCCCGCCCAGGAACGCCTCGATCGTCGTCGCCGCGGTGGAGGTCTCGAAGACCATCGTCGACTTGCCCTGGGCCAGGTTCAGGTACTGGTCGATGTTGCCCGGCGTGTTCGACACCTTCGCGATCAGCCCGTCGTCGTACATCGACTGCAGCTCGGTCAGCAGCTCGAGCGCCTCGGGCGTGTCGAAGGTGGCCTTGGTGGCGTGACCGTCGTGGCCGTTGTCGTTGTCCACCATCTCGACGCCGGCACCGCCCAACCAGGTTTCGAAGAACCAGCGGTTCACGGTCATCGACACCGGCCACTCCAGGTCGGCGATACCGGCCGCCTGCAGCTTCTCGGCGTCGGCACGGACCTCGGCCAGCGTGCCGGGGGCCTTCAGTTCCAGACCGGCGTCCTCGTAGTGCTTCTGGTTGTAGTACAGCTGCGGGGTGGACACGTTCAGCGCGGTCGGCACGTACACGCCGTCGAGCGTGTAGTACGCCTTCACCGCGGGCAGGATGTGGTCGAGCGGCACGACGCCCTCGTCGGCGCAGGTCTGGCCGGGGATGATCGTCTCCGAATCCATCAGGAACTGGGCCATGTTGTTCTCGGCGTACACGACGTTCGGGTAACGGTCCTGGCCGATCGCCTGGGTGTACTTGGCGAGCACCTGGTCGTACGCGGCGCCCTGGTCCGATGCGGTGACCTTCACCTTGTCCTGGGACTTGTTGTAGTCGGCGACGATGTCGGTGATCACCTCCTTGGGATTGCCCTGCAACCCGCCGTACCAGACGGCGAGCTCCACCGGTCCGTCGGCGTCGTCCAGGGCCGACAGCGGACAGTCCATCCCGGTGGCACCGTCGCCGCCTCCGCCTTCGCCGCCGGAACCCTTGTCGGATGATCCGCCGCACGACGCGAGCACGACCACGCACACGGCCAACAGTGCCCAGAGCCTCTTCATCCCGATCGCCTCACTGACCTTCCTCGACGGTGCATTCGCCCGTGACGTTAGCCGCCCGCGGTGGGTTCAGAAGTCGTTCTGTTCGTTGTACTCGGTGAGCACCGCGGTCACGTCCGCCTGCGCTCTCGACAAGGCGTCGGCCGGATCGGCGTCCTTCAGGAACACGGCTTCCAGCATCTTCTGCATGATGTCGCGGTACTCGTCGCTCGGGCCGATCATCGGCCCGGGGTTCGCCGGTGAGGTCTCGGCGAGCTGTTCGGCCGCGGTGCGCAACGACAGCCCGGCGATCTCACCCTCGAAGAAGTCCCGGACCTCGGGTTGGTCGACCACCTGATCGTTGGACGGCAGGTACGAGCCCTCGATCAGCCACTTCACCTGCTGGGGGATCTCGTTCATGTACCGCATGAAGTCCATCGCGGC
>CAZVFF010000311.1:0-2880 GCA_964626395.1 uncultured Iamiaceae bacterium
CGTTCGCTGTCCCGGCGGCTCCGCCCCCAACGTGGCGCGCGCCGCTGACTTCGACGCCGTTGGTTCCTGCGAGCGTGCCGCCTTTGGGGACGGTGCCGGTGGTGGTCCCACCGTCGCCACCCGATGCGACCAGGCCGCCCATCTCGGGGGTGTGCAGACCCGCGCCGCCGCCACCGCCACCGCCGGGCGCGACGACGTCGATGGACACACCGGTGGTTTCGGTCCACACCCGGGTGGCACCACCGCCCGAACCTGAAGCGCCCGCGAGTTTCGGTCCGTCCGCGTTGTTCCCGCCCGGAGGGGAGCCGGCGGCGTGTCCGATGCTCCGCTCTCGGTCGGCGTTCAGGCCGCCACCGCCGTAGGCCATCTTGAGGATGTACGGGCTCGACTGGGCGGCGATGTAGCCCTCGAGGTAGGTGCCCGAACCGCCTTCACCGGGGGTGCCGTCGCCTTCCTGGTCGGCGGAACCGCTCGCGCCGCCACCACCGGACATCTTGAAGTGGACCTCGCGTCCTGCTTCGATCTCGACCTCGTACACGTCGCCCGGGTTCCAGCCACGGTCGACGCTGTCGACGGAGCACGGTTCGGCCACCGGGGAGCCGCCGTCGGCGCCCGCGGGCGTGCTGGAGATGATCGACGGCAACGCCCACGCGGCGCCCGCGGCGGCCGTGCCACCGACGATGAGGCGTCGACGGTCGATACCGTTCTTCTCCTCGGGTTCGTTCATGTGATCCGCCATGCTCTCGATCCCTCCAGATACGAATCGAATCCGCCCGCTACCCTACACCGAGACCGGCTCGATGCACAGGTCCGTATGCTCGTGGTCCATGTCGTGTCGGCCGGTGCGCTCCCCAGGGATTCTGGTGTCCAGACTGGGTGATTCCGCGGTCGCGCACGACCTGGTCACCGAGACGTTGCACCGTCTGAACCTGGCCGCGGGTGCGGTGCTGGCCCGATGCGACGGGTCGGTCGACGTGGACGATCTGGCGACGGTCGCGGCCGGGCCGACCGCGGTGACGGCGACGGTCCGTGCCGAGGTCGCACGCATCGTGGACACCTTCGCCGAGCTCGGGTTGGTGGATCGTGACGTGCCGTTCGTGCCACCCGAACCGGTAACGGGTTCGACCGAACCGGCCACCCGTGGTGACGACCCGCGGGTCGCGGTTCGCACCGTCGGCCTGTTGGACCGTGCCGTCATGTTCCGTGGCCCACGGGTGGTGGTCGACGACGTGGTCGACCACGTCGGGTTGCCGCCACGACCCGGCGGTCCGGACGCGCTCGTGGTCGACGTGTTCGCCGACGCCCCCGGCCGCACCGGTCCCGGTAGTGACGGCGACGGGCCCGACCTGTCCGTCGGCGCCCCGGACGATCGTGACCGGGTCGTGTTGAACCCGCCCGCCTTCGCCGACGGCCGGCCCGTCGGGGGGCGTCAGACCCGTCGGCCGATGAGCCTGCACGAACGGGTCGGGTCGGTGTTGAACCGTTTCGCAGCCGGCACCGGGACATGTCTGGCGTTGCACACCGGCGGGGTGCGCACCCCCGACGGTCGCATCGTGCTGGTGCCGGCGACCTCGGGGTCGGGCAAGTCGACACTCACCGCGGCACTGGTCGCCGCAGGGTGCGACCTGTTGGGCGACGAGGTCGTCGGGTTGGACCTGTCCACCGGTGACGCGGTCGGCTACCCGCGGCGGATCTCCTTGGACGCCACGAGCCGACGGGCACTCGGGTTGCCGGCCGACCCGGCGACACCGGAGCGTGACGGTGGGGTCGACCCGGCCGACATCCGGCCCGGCGTCGAGCGGCTGTCGGGTGCGGTCGGGCCGGTCTCGGCGGTCGTGTCGCCCCGGTTCGTGGCCGGCGCGGGGTTCGTGCTGGAACCCGTGGGCGTCGACGACGCGTTCGACCAGTTGCTGGCCAACACGTTGAACCTGGCCCGGGTCGGCCAACCCGGCCTGGACATGCTGTGCCAGGTGGCCGAGACGGCCGTTTCGTACCGGCTCGTCCACGGCGACGCGCTCGGCGCGGCACGCCGACTGCTCGACGGGCTCTGAGTCGGCGGGCGCCGTCCGGCCCGGGTACCGCCGGCGTTCTGCGGGGTGACCCCGGTGGTCGACGGGAGCGACGTGTCGCGGGAGGTGTCACCCTCATCCGCGATGATGAGCGGCGAATCTCGTCCGCTTCCCCCTCGCCGCGTCCGCGGCCTCGTCACGCCCACCACGTCCGGGGAGGAGACCCGATGAGTTCCCTGAGTGAAGCGGAACGAACGAAGTTCTACACTGAATTCATGGCCGCAACCAGCGCCGAATCAGCCGAGATCCTCATGTCCCGGTTCTTCGATGCGGATTTCGGCCGGTTCGCCACGAAGGCCGATCTGGAACCGCTGGCGACCAGGGTCGACTTGGCCGTGGTCGACGCCAAGGTCACGGTTCTGGACCGTCGCCTGACTGCGGTGGAGGATCGGCTGGCCGGGGTCGAGGGCGCGATCGCCGATCTGCACGTCGAGATGCAGAAGTCGTTCAGCGCACAGACCTGGAAGATGGTGACGGCGATGATCGCCTTCGCGGGCGTGTTGACCGCGGGAATGCACTTCGCCTGACACCGGTCCGGCCGGTGCCGGGCCGTGGGCGTCAGGGCCCGGCGGGCGTACGTTCAGCGGGGATCGTGTCGGCCAGGAGCGCGCACAGCTCGACGACGGTGGCGTCGCGGAGCTGATCGGCCGGGTCGACCGACTCGACGACGAACCCGAAGATCTCGGACGGCCCGACGGGATGGATGCCGGTGCCGACCCGACCCGAAACCAGACGGTCCGTCGCGGTGGCCGGCGGTAACACGAACCCGGTGATGGGCGAAGCGGACCCGTCGGTGGCGCGCACGTTGACC
>CAZVFF010000312.1:0-2871 GCA_964626395.1 uncultured Iamiaceae bacterium
GACCTGTACCCGGAGCGTGCGTCTGGCCAACGGGCGTGAGGTCTCCGCGATGGACATCCAGACCGAGTACCACGAGCGTGCGGTCCGTTTCGCGGAGACCCGCGGGTTCCCGCCCGAGGAGGACCTGGCGGTCCGGATGTGGGGACACTGCCTGGAGGGGATCGAGAAGGATCCGCTCAGCCTCGACCGCGAGGTCGACTGGGTCACCAAGTACAACCTGATCGACGCGTACCGACACCGCCATGATCTGGCGTTGAACGACCCGAAGGTCGCGATGATGGATCTGCAGTACCACGACATCGACCGGACCCGGGGTTTGTTCTACCGGCTCCAGGCCAGGGACCGCGTCGAGCGGATGTGCACCGACGAACAGATCCGCACCGCGATCGACGAGCCGCCCCAGACGACCCGGGCCCGCCTGCGCGGCGCCTTCATCCGCCGGGCCAAGGAACGCAAACGGGACTACACCGTGGACTGGGTGCACCTGAAGTTGAACGACCAGGCCCAACGGACGATCCTGTGCAAGGACCCGGTCCGCGCGCACGACGACCGGGTCACCCGGTTGATCGAGAGCCTCTGATGGCACGCCACGCCCGGGTGGTCGTCACCGAGGTGGTCGCCGCACGGCGGGGTCACCAGGACGTCCTGGTGGTCCGCGACGGTGGTGGGGTCGCCGAACGCGCCTACGTGGTGACGGCGTTGACCGGCCCGGTGGCCGTCGACGACGAGGTGCTGATGAACACCACCGCGGTCGATCTGGACCTGGGGACCGGGGGGAACCACGTCGTGTCGACCAACCTGACCACCGGGGCGTTCGAAACGCCCTCGGGCGGACACATCATGAAGTTGCGCTACACCCCCCACCAGGTCGACACCGGAGCCGTCGAGGAGCACCTGGACAGCCTGGCCGACACCCTCGACGGGGTCCCGGTGGTCGCCTGCACCCTGCACAGCCAGGTGCCCCTGGTCGTCCTGGGTGCGCGTTCGGTGGACCCGACCCTGCGGATCGCCTACGTGATGACCGACGGTGGCGCGCTCCCGATGACGTTCAGTCGCCTGGTCGCCGCGATGGTCGAAGACGGCCTGTTGGCAGCGGGGACCGTCAGTGCGGGCCACGCCTTCGGTGGGATGCGTGAAGCCGTCGGCGTACCGTCCGCACTCGTCGCGGCGCGCCACGACGCCGGAGCGGACCTGGTCGTGGTCGGGATGGGTCCCGGGGTGGTCGGCACCGGACATCGTCTGGGCACCACCGCGCTGGAGGCGGCGCCGATCATGGACACGACCGCGGCCCTGGGAGGCGAACCGATCCTGTGCGTGCGGGCGTCCGAAGGTGATACCAGGCCCCGCCATCGCGGGGTGAGTCACCACACGACCACGGTGCTGGATCTGGTCCGATCCGCGGTGACGGTGCCGGTCACCGCGGTGATCGACGACCGTTTCGAGCCGTGGTCGGATCGGCACCGGATCGTGTCCGTGCCGGACGTCGACGGACCCGGACTGCTGCGGTCCGCCGGGATGCGGGTGACCACGATGGGTCGCGGCCCCGACCGCGACCGCCTGTTCTTCGACGTCGCCGCCGCCGCCGGTGTGGTCGCGGCGCAGGAGGCATGAGATGGCGACGTCGGACAAGTTGGAACGGCTCGTGAACCTGGTCGCCGCGCTCCTGCACACGGGCGTTCCGCTGTCGGCGGAGACGATCCGGGAACGGGTCGCGGGCTACACCGGTGGTGACGCGGCGTTCCACCGGCAGTTCTCCCGCGACAAGGAGGATCTGCGGGAAATGGGGGTACCGATCCGGGTCGAACTCGTGCCCGACACGAACGAACCGGTCGAGGGGTACCGGATCCTCCCGGCCGAGTACTACCTGCCCGATCCGGGCCTGGAAGCCGACGAGCTGGCGGCGTTGCACCTGGCGACGCGCCTGGTGACCGTCGACGTCGACACCCCCTCGGCCGGTCTGTACAAGTTGGGCGGCCTGGCGGGGGTCGCGAACCCCGGAGGTCCACCCCGGGCCGAGGTTCCCACCCCGCCCGGGTTGGCGGCGTTGTTCGACGCGGTCACCGCTCCGCACCGGGTCTCGTTCTCCTACCGGGACCGGAGCCGCACACTGGTTCCCCGCAGGCTCGGTTTCCAGCAGGGCAACTGGTACGTGTCCGGGTGGGACGACGACGCCGGTGCCGATCGGCTCTACCGGGTGGACCGCATCGAGGGACCGATCACCGTGTCCTCCGAAGCCGTCCACGAGATGCCGGAGGCGGCCTCGGACATCGGCCCCCTGGAGTCGTGGAGCATCGGCGGGGACGAACCGTTCGAAACCAGGATCCGGGTCGATGCGCTCAGTCGACCCTCGATCACCGCTCGTTTCGGCGAGGACCGGATCGTGTCGACCGACGAGACCGGCGGTGCGGTGTTCGCGTTCGAGGTGACCAACGCCGAGGGGTTCATCACCTGGATCCTGGGGTATTCGGACACCGTGGAGATCATCGAGCCGGCGCAGCTGCGCACCGCGCTCGTCGAACGTCTGCGGGCCGCCGCGTCCGGAGACGAGCCGTGAGCGGCCGCCGGACCGCGACCGACCGTCTGCAACGGCTGTTGGCGCTCGTTCCGTGGGTCGCGGCACGCCCCGAGGGCGTACCCGTGGACGAGGTGTGCGAACGCTTCCAGATCGGCCGGGCCGAACTGCTCGCCGACATCGACACCCTCATGATGACCGGTATCCATCCGTTCACCCCCGACATGATGACCGAGGCGATGGTCGACGACGACCTGGTGACGATCCGCTACGCCGACGAGTTCTCGCGGCCGTTGCGCCTCACCGCGGAGGAGGCGGTGGTGTTGATGACCGCGGCCCGCGGTGTCGGCGGGATACCC
>CAZVFF010000313.1:0-2858 GCA_964626395.1 uncultured Iamiaceae bacterium
GAAGTCACGCGAAGCGTTCTCGCGTCCATCGGTGACCACCGCGACCAGCGGCCGGTCCGGGACCTCGCCCAGTGCCCGCTCCAGACGACGACGGGCCGACAGGCCACGCAGCGCGGCGCCGATGGCGTCGTACAGCGGCGTGTTCCCCCCGGGGCGGTACTCGTCGAGGGACAGCACCGGTTCGTGGCCGGCCCGTGCCTTCTGGAACAACACGTCGAAGGGTCGGTCGCCGCCGAAGGCGAACAGGCTGACCGTCGACGACGGGTCGTCGGCCGTGACGGCATCGACGAGCCGGTTGATCTCGTTCACGACCGTGCCGGCCAGGGGTCGCATCGAACCGGAACGGTCCAACACGATGGCCAACTCGGTGCCCGACCGGTCGTCGGTCGGGGCGGGGTCGTCGTGGCGGTTCATGGGGATTCCTCCTCGGTGCGGGGCCACCCGGTGTGGCCCTTCACCGGTACCGACGCGGAATGCGCGTCGACCTCAAGAGATTTCTGGGAGGATTCCCGGATGGGTGGAGCGACGGCACGGGACCTGGCGACGATCCGACGGGTGGCCGAGGCGTACCTGACACGCCACTACCGGGACGCGCCCCGCTTCGGTGCCGAGCTGGAGGACCTGATCCAGGTCGTCGTCATCGACGTCTCCCGACAGCTCGACCGGGGTGCGACGATCGCCAATCTGGAGGCGTACACGACACGCGCGGCCCGCAACGCGATCGCCGGGGAGTGGCGGCGGCGCAATCGCGCCGGCGGTTCGGGGATCCTGGTCGCGACCCTCGACGACCACCACGCCGAGACCGCGGTCGACCGGGCGGCACGCACCCCGTCGAGCGACGTGGCGGCACGGGACGACCGCACACGTCACACCCGCATCATCGCGGAGGCCATGGGTGACGGCGGGCCGCTGAACGCGACCGAACGGGAGGTGCTGTTGCTCCGCCACGAGGAGGGGCTGGCATCCGCGGAAGTGGCACGGATCATGGGTATGGCCGGACCCGGGTCGGTCGACTCGACCGCATCGACAGCCCGCCGGAAACTGCTCGCCCACCTCCAACGGGTGTCGGGGACCCTGTACGAACTGATCGCGTCGACGCTGGAACAGAACTGGGGTGACTGACCGCCACCGACGTCGACCGGATGTGCCCACTCGGGCCCGATGCGTGATCGGCCGACCGCTCATCGGCCGCGCCGACTCCGGGAAGGCGATACCCGGACTCCGGTAGTGTGCGGGCGATGCCGCGTCCGTCTGCGAGTCACGTGCATCCCACCGTGGACCGGCTCGCCGGGTACGCGTGGCGGGCGATCGTGATCACCGCCGCCGGGGTCGGGGTCCTGTGGGTGCTCGGCAAGATCTGGGTCGTGGTCGTCGCGCTCGTGTTGGCCGCGTTCCTGTCCCGGGTGTTGATCGCGCCGACCACGTGGTTGCGTCGGCACCGGTGGCGGCCGGCGCTGGCAGCGACCGCCGTGCTCGTCGGGTTCCTGCTCGCACTCGCGGGCGTGTTCGGGTTGATCGGGTTCGCGGTCGGGCAGGAATCGACCGATCTGGTCACGTCGATGGAACACGCCGTCGACGACATCGAGGACTGGTTGGTCACCGACGCGCCCGGCGATCTGAGCCGCCGCGACATCACGGACGCGCGCGACCGCATCACCGATGCGATCACCGACTGGTTCGCCTCGTCGGGCGGCGCGCTGGTGTCCGGCGCGATGGTGGCGTTGCAGGCCACCGCGGGGGTCGTGCTCGGGCTGATCATCACGTTCTTCATCCTCAAGGACGGCGAACGGTTCACGGGTTGGACGCTGTCGTTCGTCCCCGCCGAACGCCGCGGCCATGCACGGCGGCTGGCCGCACGGGCCTGGGGGACCCTGGGTGGCTACCTGCGGGGTGCCGCGTTGCTCGGCGCGCTCGAGGGCGTGGTGATCGGCCTGACCGTCGCGCTCGTCGGCGCGCAACTGGCGGTGCCGGTGGCGGTGATCACGTTCCTGTTGGCGTTCATCCCCTTCGCCGGGGCGATCATCGCGGGTCTCGTCGCGGTGCTCGTCACGCTCAGCACCGCCGGGATCGTTCCGGCGGTGATCGTGCTCGTGGTCGTCGTGCTCGTCCAACAACTCGACGGCGACCTGCTCGCTCCCCTGATCTACGGCAAGGAACTCGACCTGCACCCGGTCGTGATCCTCGTGACCATGACCGCCGGTGCGGCGCTGTTCGGTATCGCCGGGGCGTTCCTGGCGGTCCCGCTCACCGCGATCGCGATCAACGTGGTCGCCGAACATCGTTCGCCCGAGTTCGGACCGCCCGAGCCGACCGTCGGTGGCGTCGCCACGGTCGCGGGTCCCGAACCCGGACACACCTCCACGGGACATCCGCCGGACTGAGGGTGCCCACCCGGGGTTTCAAGCCCGGGCACCGCCGGGCACACTGCGTCCACACTCGACGATCCAGGAGCGACCCACGATGACCACCGGCGAATTCACACGGGACACCAACTACATCGAGGACCGGATCGTCGCCGACCCCGACGCCGTCGCGGCACTCGACCCACCACCGGATTCCCGGGTCGGGTCACTCGGCCACGGTCTCGGCGACGGCGCGCAGGCATGGCCGGTGGAACCGGGCCGGTACCGGCTGGTCGCGGCCGCGGCGTGCCCGTGGGCGAACCGGGCCGTGATCGTCCGCCGTCTGCTCGGCCTGGAGGACGTCATCTCGCTGGGGCGTCCCGGACCGACCCACGACGCCCGCTCGTGGACCTTCGACCTGGACCCCGGCGGCCGTGACCCGGTACTGGGCACCGAACGACTCCAGGAGAACTACTTCAAACGTTTCCCCGACTCCCCCCGCGGGATCACGGTGCC
>CAZVFF010000314.1:0-426 GCA_964626395.1 uncultured Iamiaceae bacterium
CCTGGGAGCGCACCGACCGCGCCGCAGACCTCGCCTCCGCGCTGGGTCTCTGACCGCGACGGCCCCGACGTGGGTCGTGCGAAACGACGGTCGACGTGAACGACCGGACGGTGCGCGTCCTGGTGGACGTCACCGGCATCCACAAGGAGTTCGACTACCTCGTTCCCGGCGATGACGCCACGCGTGTCGACGTCGGCACCGAGGTGCGCGTCCGGTTGGGGCCACGACGGGTACGGGGTTGGATCGTGGCACTCGACGTCGAGGCCCCGGCCGGTGTCCCACTCCAAGCGGTCCTCGCGGTGCGTGGCGTCGGCCCGTCCGGCGAGATCGTCGACCTGGCGCGCTGGGCTGCCTGGCGTGGGGGGGGGCCCCCCCCCCCCCACGTTGGCCGAGCGGAGGCCCCCCCCCCGGGGTCGGCGCGCGCGC
>CAZVFF010000314.1:436-2835 GCA_964626395.1 uncultured Iamiaceae bacterium
AACTGTTGCGCATCGCTTCCGCCCCCACCGTGGTCACGGCGATCGCGACCCCCGGGCGTCACCGCGTCCGGCAGCCCGCCCCCGTCGACCCCGACCCGCTCGTCGGCCGTGCCCTCACCGGGGCCGGGGCGGTCGTGCGCACGCCCCCCGGCATCGACCGGGTGCCCCTCATCGCCGAACTGCTCACACGGGCCACGGGTGGGGTGGCGGGGCGATCCGCGATCGTGGCCTGCCCCACGAGCCGCGCCGCCGCCCACCTGACCGCGCGTTTGCGCACCGAGGGTTTCGCGGCCGTCGACGTCACGGTCGCCGGACCGGACTCGGCCCGGAGCACGGCCTGGGCGCGGGCCGCCGCCGGAGGGACCGTCGTGGTCGGGACGCGCACCGCGGCGTGGGCACCCGCGCCGGACCCGGCGGTGATGATCGTCGTCGACGAGCACGACGAGGCCCACCGTTCCACCCGCATGCCCACCTGGCACACCCGGGACGTGCTGGTCGAACGTGCCCGCCGCGCCGGCGTGCCCTGCGTGCAACTCAGCCCGTGTCCGAGCCTGGAGGCCCTCGCCGACGTGCCCGTGGTCGCCCCGTCGCCGCCGGAGGAACGCCGGGGCTGGCCCCGTCTGGAGATCATCGACCGACGTGACGAGGATCCGCGGA
This sequence comes from uncultured Iamiaceae bacterium, assembly GCA_964626395.1. GTDB lineage: Bacteria > Actinomycetota > Acidimicrobiia > Acidimicrobiales > Iamiaceae > JAFDWI01. The sequence goes on from CAZVFF010000314.1 coordinate 1,094, forward strand.
CCGCATCGAGCCTGTTCTCCGAGCATCTGGGGGCGTTGCTCGCCGATTCGGGACGGACCGTCTGTGTGCTGAACCGCACCGGGGGGGTCCGTCTGTTGGCGTGTCGCAACTGTGGGGCGTTGACCCGTTGCGAAGCGTGCGGCGCTGCCGTGCACGCGCCACGGGACACCGACCTGGTCTGTCCACGGTGCGCGACCGTGCGGCCACGCGTGTGCGCCGAATGCGGGTCGGCCGCGTTGAAGAACCTGCGGATCGGGGTGTCCCGGGCACGTGAGGAACTCGAGGCCCTCATCGCCGAACCGGTCGCGGAGATCACGGGTGAGCACGCCGAGCCCGACGGTGATCCCCACGCGGCCCGGGTCGTGATCGGCACCGAGGCCGCGTTGCACCGGGTCGGGCGGGTCGACACCGCCGTGTTCCTCGACATCGACCGGGAACTCACCGCACCGCGATTCCGGGCCTCGGAACAGGCGATGGTGTTGTTGGCTCGCGCAGCCCGACTGGTCGGGATGCGGGATCCCGTGCGTCGTCTCGTCGTGCAGACACGCCTGCCCGACCATCCCGTGCTCACAGCCGTGGCCGCCGGCGCCCCGGCCGACCCGGTCGCCCCCGAGCGCGAGCTGCGGGCCGCGCTCGGGTTCCCACCATTCAGCGCGTTGGCGTTGATCTCCGGGGCGGGTGCCGTCGGGTTCGCCGCCGGCCTCGACCCCGACGCGGTCGATGTCCTCGACGGTGGCGACGGCACCTTGCTGGTCCGAGCGCCGGACCACACGGTGCTCGCCGATGCGTTGGCGGCCGCACCCCGACCCGCCGAACGGCTCCGCATCGAGGTCGACCCGCAACGCGTCTGACCCGCCGCCCCCGTGGCCGACGCGCCGGGTCGCTTCGGAACGGGGGCCTTCCGGGTACCGGATCGTGGTGGGCCCGGGGAGACGATGAAGGACCGCTCGTCACCGGCGTCGCCGACGTTCGCCTTCAGTGTCGACGGTTCGGTGGAGTCATCCCCGGACCCGGATCGAGCGTGGCGTCGACGATCCGCAGGAGCACGTCCGCCACGGTACGAACCGCTCCGGGTTCACTCACCAGGCCCGTGTGGGTCGTGTCGACCGTGGTCACCGGCGCGCCGAGGTCCCACAGCTCGAAGGCCGGGTCCTCGCGGTGGTGGCCGTGCAGGGCCCGGACCAGGTGCACCGGCACCGACGGGATGGGCGACGGTGTCCACCCGGCCAGGCTCCGGGCGTCGACCTGGAGCGCGGTGGCATCCAGGCGCGCCTGCCAACCGAAACCGACCCCGGTGATCTCCGCGTCGACGGCCCGCCGCAGCGATCGCGACATCCCGGCGCGGGGGAGTCGCCCCGAGATGATCCCCTCGTGGATCGCCGCATCGCGGTGTGCCCAGGTGCGTCCGATCCGGGTGGCACCGGGGTCCAACCGGGCCGCCGCTCCGAGCGGGTCGGTGGTGTCGGTCGGCCAGCGGGCGGGCCCGTCCAACAGGTGGACCGCCCCGACCCGGGACGGGTCCCGGGACGCGAAACCCAATGCGATCTGTGCACCGGTGCCGTGCCCCAGGGCCGTCACGCTCGACACGTCGAGGCGGTCGAGCAGCCCGGTGAGGTCGCCGAGGTGATCGGCCAGCGTCCGGGGCACGGGCGCGGTTCGTGATGCGGCACGACCCCGCAGGTCGGGTGCGACGAACCGGATGCGGCCTTCGCACGCCCGGGCCAGGTCACCGAACCAGAGCC
>CAZVFF010000315.1:0-2822 GCA_964626395.1 uncultured Iamiaceae bacterium
GAACACCGATGGGTCGTGTGGCCTAGGGTCGTGGCACCAACATTCCCGATCCCAGGATCAGACAATGCGAAAATCAACCGTCATCGCAGCCCTGGCGCTGCTCGGCGCCACGGTCGCACCAGGCCTGTTCACCTCGGCTGTCGGCGCAGCCGACGGTGACGTGGTCGTCCACCTGACCGACGCGTACACCTACGCCGCCGACGCCGACATGGAACACACCGTGTGTCTCGACGACACACTGCTCGCCGAGACCACCTCGGGTACGACCTCCGGACCGTTCGAGGTCGCACCGGGCACCCACCAGTTCACCTCCTACTGGGGCCACGGCGTCGACTGCGCCGACCCGGCCGGGGAGACCCCCGAGATCTCGGCCACGATCGAACTCGACGGTGCCGCCCAGACCATCGTCTTCTACCGGAGCTCCGACCCGGAGACCGGCTACGCCGGCGTCGACGTGTACGACGACGACCCGGCGTGTGTGGAAGCCGGTGCCGGCAACGTCGTGCTGCGCAACGCCGCCCACCCGAACCCGGTCACCGTGTCCTTCGAAGATGAGGAGATCGGTGATCTGGAACAGGGTGTCGAATGGGCGACCGCCGCGGAGGCCGGTGTGGTGACCGACGTCGTCCTGGACTTCGAGGGCGCTTTCGAGCCGACCCCGGTCGGTGACCTGGAGGTCGTCGCCGGTGAAACCACGGTGTGGACCGTGTTCGGCGGCGAGGACGGCGCCATCGGAGTGATCGAACACACCTTCACCGTCGGCGAATGCGAACCCGAGGACGAGCCCACCACGACCACCGTCGTGCCCGGTGAGGACCCCGCGCCCCAGCCCGGTGACACGGCCCGTCCCGCGGCACCCGTGAGCGCGCAGCCCAGCTACACCGGCTGACCGGTCACACCTTTTCGCCCACCGCCGGGCGATCCCCGACCCACCGTCGGGTGATCGTCCGGCGGTGGCCGTTTTCGTCGGGTCGTGTGGCTGCACGGTCGCAGCCCGGAATGTGGCGGGTGTCGTGCCGCCACGGCGGGGGAGCGGTCGCCGGGCCGGGCCGGGTCGTCAGTCCAGACCGAGTCGGCGTGACAGGTCGCTGACCAGCACGTGGTCGGGGTCGACCCGGTCCCGGACCGCCCGGAACTCGTCCAGACGCGGGTAGCCCGCCGCCAGGGTCCCCGGCCGCATCCGCGAGTCCTTGGCCAGGTAGTGCCGGCCACCGGCTTCGATGACCCATGCGTCGACCCGGTCGAGCACCGCCGCCGCCCGGGCGTTCTCGGCGGCCAGGTCGACCGACAACGTCCAACCCTCGATGGGGAACGACAGGAACCCCGGGTCGCCCGGCCCGAAGCGTTTCAAGACGTTCACCATCGACGCGACCCGGGTGACGGCCAGTTCCGCGATCACCCGGTGCAGGGTGTCCTCGGCCCCCAGCGGCACCACCACCTGCCACTGCAGCAACCCGGCCGGGCCGTAGCCGCGGTTCCAGTGCACGAACATGTCGAGCGGGTGGAAGTACCAGGGGATCGTCAACAACCGGCCCCGCCGGCGCCGCGGCGATTTGGCGTACCAGCCTTCGTTGAGTGCGCGCACCGTCAACGGGTTCAACAGGCCCCGGGGCGCGGTGAACGGCATCGTCAACAACTCACGGGGCACATAGGCCAGCGGGTCGTCACGCTTCTCCGCCAGCAACTCGTCGACGGTGGCGAACCGTCCCCGTTCCAACACCGAACGACCCAGCCGGGATCCGGTCGTGGACAGATCGATCCAGGCGACCGAGAACTCGTAGTCGGCGTCCGACGCCGTCATCAGTTCCATCACGTCGGCGGCGTTCGCGGTCTTGTCGGTGTCGGCGACGATCGTCGAGGTGGCGATCGGTTCCATCTTGAACGTCGCATCGAGGATCACCCCGGTCAGGCCCGACCCGCCCACGGTCGCCCAGAACAGGTCCGGGTCGTTGTCGGGGGTGACCCGTACCGCCCCGTTCGCCGGGGTCGCCAACGTCATCGCCGACACGTGCCGACCCCAGGAACCCACCAGGTGGTGGTTCTTGCCGTGGATGTCGTTCGCGATCGCGCCACCCACCGTGACATGCCGCGTCCCCGGGGTGACCGGTACGAACCAGCCCTCGGGGATCAACCACCGCATCAGGTCGCCCAACGACGTGCCCGCCAACGCGGTCACCTCACCGGTGGTGGCGTCCCAGGACGTGATGCCCGACAGGCCGTTCATGTCCAGCACCACACCGCCGCCGTTCTGGGCCGGATCGCCGTAGCTGCGTCCCAGACCGCGGGCGATCACCCCACGGGGACCGGCACCGGCGAGCACGTCGAGCACCCGGTCGGCCGAGCGGGGCGCGACCAGCCGTGCCACCGAACGCGGCGTGCGACCCCAACCGGTGACCGCGACGCCGCTCACGACGTGGCCATCCCGATCGCGAACAGCCCGGCCCATACCACACCCAGAACCAGGATCACCCGGTCCGACAACACGACGTCCTCGGGTGCACCCCCGTCGCCCCGGTCGACCAGGAACGCGTACCGCAGGATCGCGATCGCGAACGGCACGATCGACAACTGGAACCACGGCACCGACTGGGCTTCGGTCAGCCGGGCGATGTCGGCCTTCTCGAACGCCCACAGGCAGTAGGCGACCAGCACCACCCCGGTGGACACCGACCGCAGGTACTCCAGGTACGACGCGGAGTACTCCGCCAACGTGGCCCGGGTCGTCGCATTGCCGTCGCCGACCTCGCGGGCCTCGGCGGAACGTTTGCCGGCCACCATGAACAACGACCCGAACGTCGCCACGATGAAGAACCAGTTCGAGA
>CAZVFF010000316.1:0-2814 GCA_964626395.1 uncultured Iamiaceae bacterium
GGATCCCGGCGATCGACGTGATCGTCACCACCCACCCGTCGTCGGAGGCACGCAACGCGTCCAGCGCGGCGTTGGTGAGGAAGAACGTGCCGTACACGTTGGTTTCGAACACGCGCCGCCAGTCGTCGGGTTCGAGTCGGGCGAACTCCTGCAGGGGGACGTCGCAGGTCCGCCCGGCGTTGTTGACCAACCCGTCGAGGTGTCCCCACCGGTCGAGCGCGGCGTCGACCAGCCGGGTCCCGGTGTCCGGGTCGCTGATGTCGCCCTGTACGTAGATCGCATCGGGCAGCGACGCGGCGACCGCTTCACCGGCGACGACCGAGGTGGCCGAGTTGACCACCACTCCGGCCCCGGCGTCGGCGCAACGGCGGGCGATCGCCTCGCCGATGCCCGACGACGATCCGGTGACGATGACGGTGCGGTCGGTCAGGTCCATGGCGGTGGTCTCCTCATCGGTGACGGTGGTTCTGGGGTGCCGGTCAGTGGATGCAGCACACGTGGGTGGTGAGCGGCCCGCCGTTGTGGTCGATGGCGTCACCGAACGCGGCGAGGATGTCGAATTCGGGTCCGCCGGCCTCGTCGACGGCGCGGTGCAGGTTCAACACGAGCCGTTCGGCGTCGTCCCACGCCGCGAACCGTCCCAGGTCCGCCTCACGGGCGACCTCGAGCAACGGCCGGTCCCCTCCGACGACATCGTCGGCCAGACGTTGGATCAACCGGTAGTAGCTGTCGTGGTCGTCGAGCACCCGGGCGATGTCGGCACCGGCGAGGACGGGACCGTGGCCGGGGACGAGTCGGCGCGGTTCGAACGACGCGATCCACTCCAGTGCGGTGCGCGCACCGGCGACCGACCCGGACATCACCAGCGGGGTGAGTCCGGAGAAGACCAGATCCCCGGTGAACAACACACGTTCGGCGGGCAACCAGACGACCAGGTCGCCGCCGGTGTGGGCGGCGTGGCCGGGGTGGTGGATCTCGACGACCCGGTCGCCCACGTGGATCGTGGCACCGGCGGGCAGGGTGACATCGGGCAGACGGCGCCGTTCGGCACCCCAGTCGGGGACCGGGTCCCACAGCGGCGGGCACTCGTCGATGATGAAGTCGATCGCCAGGTGTTCACGCATGACCGGGTGCCCGAACAGGGTCGCCTGGTCGGGCAGCAGCCAGTTGCCGTAGGTGTGGTCGCCGTGTTCGTGGGTGTTGACCGCCCACCGCACCGGCGCGCCGCCGGTAGCGTCGTCGACCGCGGCGAGGAACCGTCGGGTCCGCTCCGCGGTGGCGCACGTGTCGATGATCACCGTGGCGTCACCGTCGGTGACCGCGCCGGCGTTGTTGATCCACCAGGTCCCGTCGGGTTGCACCCAGGCGTACACGCCGTCGACGACCTCGACGAGTTCGGCGGCGCCGACCGTCGGGTCCGGGTCGTGGGTGTGCGGGTCGGTCACGACGAGCCGGTCACGGGTCGGTCTGCTGGCAGGTCGGACACCAGAACAGGTTGCGGTTGGCGAGTTCGGTGGTGCGCACGGTGTCGCCGCACACCAGGCACGCCTGGCCGTTGCGGCGGTACACGTACACCTCGCCGCCGTGGGCGTCTTCGCGGGGTTCCCGACCCATCGCCTCGGGGGTGTGTTCGGGTCGCACGGTGTCCACGACCCCGTGCTGGTACGCGTAACCCATCAGTTCGACCAGGTCGGCCCACATCGCCGCCCATTCGTCGTCGGTGATCGACCGCCCCTCCCGCCACGGGTCGATCCCGTTCCGGAACAGCACCTCCGCCCGGAAGATGTTCCCCGTACCGGCCACGACCGACTGGTCCATCAACAGCTTGGCGATCGCGGCGCGGCTCTTGGAGATCTTCGCCCACGCCCGTTCGCCGGTGGCGTCGGACCGCAACGGATCGTCACCCAGGCGGGTTTCGATGTGCTCCTTCTCCTCCGGGTCGACCAGTTCGCAGCGGGACGCGCCACGCAGATCGGCCCACCAGGAACGGTTCACCAGCCGTACCCGGATCTGACCGACCGGGTCGGGCACGGGCGTCGCACCGAAGGTGAACCGGCCGTACAGGCCCAGGTGCACGTGCAGCCAGCGGGCCTCGGGCAAGCGCACGAACAGATGCTTGCCGGTCGCCTCGGCTCCCAGGACCTTGCGGCCGTCGATCCAGGCGGCGCCGTCGGCGAATCGCCCCTGGGGGCTCGAGGCGTGCACGACCCGGCGGGCGAACCGTTCCTCGAATTCGGTGGCCAGGCGGTGGGTGACGTGTCCTTCGGGCATCGGAGGTCCAGTCAACCACTTCGTCCGGCGACGCACACGCTGCGGCCCGCGCCCGACCGGACTCCGGGAGGTGGTGGCCGCAGCGCACCTCCGACCTCCCGGAGTTCTGAACGGAGCGTGGCGATGGACGGTGCACCCGTGTCGAGCCCGGGTAGGCTCGGTTTTCGTGGACGAACGAACCGGTTTGCCGATCGTCGGGATGGTCGGAGCCGGGCAACTGGCCCGCATGTGCCACACCGCCGCGATCCCGCTCGGGTTGTCGCTGCAGGTGCTCGCCGAACGAGCCGACGACGGCGCCGCCGTGGTCACCCCGGGCGTGCAGGTCGGCGACTACACGAACCTCGACGACCTGCGACGGTTCGCGGAAGGATGCGATGTGGTCACCTGGGACCACGAGCACGTCCCCGGCGAACACATCGAGGCGCTGGCGGCCGCCGGTGTCGACGTGCAACCGACCGCAGCGGCGTTGCTGTTCGCGCAGGACAAGGCGGCGATGCGACGACGCCTCGGGTCGATGGGCATCGCGTGCCCCCGGTGGGTCGA
>CAZVFF010000317.1:0-2810 GCA_964626395.1 uncultured Iamiaceae bacterium
GCTGGGCCGCACCCTGCCCGAACCGGTGCAACAGGGCCAGTTGGACCTGGAGGACCCAACCACCGCGGTGGACACCTTCGACGACGTCGCCGCCGAGGTCGCCGCCGTGGCCGCCATGGTCGAACCGCTCACGCAACGGTTGCATGAACGCGGCATGGACGAGCTGCTGCGGAACATCGAGGTGCCCCTGGTGGGGGTGCTGGCCCGCATGGAACACGTCGGGGTCGGCGTCGACCGCGACGCTCTGGTGGCCCTCGGTGAGGAGCTGACCGAACGGGCCGCAGCGCTACGCACCGCGATCCACGACGCCGCCGGTCACGAGTTCAACGTCAACTCCACCAAACAGCTCCGTGAGGTCCTGTTCGACGAGCTCGGTCTCACCCCGCAGAAGAAGACCAAGACCGGTTACTCCACCGACGCCGCCACACTCGAGAAACTCCGCGACGAACACCCGATCGTCGAGCACCTGTTGGCCTACCGCGAGGTCGAGAAGCTGCGGTCCACCTACGCCGAGGGTCTGCTGGCCGAAGTCGCCGACGACGGTCGGATCCACGCCACGTTCAACCAGACCGTCGCCCGCACCGGTCGGTTGAGTTCGGCCCACCCGACCCTGCACAACATCCGGGTCCGCACAGACGAGGGGCGGGCGTTCCGCCGGGTGTTCTTGCCCAGGCAGGGGGCCGAGTTGCTGGTCGCCGACTACAACCAGGTCGAGTTGCGCTGCATCGCGCACCTGTCCGGTGACCCGGGCCTGGTCGACGCGTTCTCCCACGGCGAGGACATCCACACCACCACCGCCGCCCGGGTGTTCGGTGTCGAACCGGGCGAGGTCACCCACGAACAACGCTCCAAGGCAAAGATGGTGTCCTACGGCCTGGCCTACGGCATGGAGTCCTACGGGCTCGCCCAACGCCTCGGCATCCCGGTGTCCGAAGCCGCCGCGATCCTCGACGCGTATTTCACGGCGTTCCCGTCGGTGCACGACTACATGGAACGCACCGTGGACGAGGCCCGCCGTCGTGGCTACACCGAGACCCTGTTCGGCCGCCGCCGTCCGATCCCGGAGTTGTCGTCGTCGAACAACCGGCTGCGCGCCGCGGGGGAGCGCCAGGCGATGAACGCCGGCATCCAGGGCCTGGCCGCCGACATCTTCAAGATCGCGCTGGTGCGTCTGGACGCCGCGCTACGCGACGGTCGGAACGACGCGACACTGATCCTGCAGGTCCACGACGAGGTCATGTTGGAGGTCCCCCCGGCCGAACACGACACGGTCGGTGAACTGACCCGCGAGGTGATGGTCGGCGCCGCGGACCTGTCGGTGCCCCTCGAGGTGAACCTCGCGTTCGGCGCGACGTGGGCCGATGCCAAGGACTGACCCGACCGACCCGGACGCGCCGGCCGGCGTCGACGGCGACGACACCGGCGGCATCGACCCGGAGGGCCCGCACCACTGGTTCGAAACCGCGGCGGACCACATGGGCGACGCGTACCTGCGGTACTCGTTCACCAAGGGCACCGACCAGGAGGTCGACTTCCTCGTCGAACGGTTGGGCCTGGAACCCGGTGACCGTGTCCTCGACGTGGGCTGCGGGCCGGGCCGGCACGCGTTGGCGCTCGCCGAACGGGGCATGGTCGTCACCGGGGTCGACATCTCGCGGCGTTTCGTCGACCTGGCGAACACCGCCGCGGCCGAACGGGACCTGCCCGCCACGTTCCAGCGGGTCGACGCCCGGCGCCTCGGGTTCGACGGCACGTTCGACGCGGTGATCTCGCTGTGCCAGGGCGCATTCGGCCTACAGGGCCCGACGAGCACCGGCACGGGCGCCGACGAACCCGCGGCCGTCGGCTCCGCAGGCCGTGGACCCGCCGACCGGACCCACCGGGACGGATCCGGGAAGTCCGGCGAACCGACCGGCCCGACCGACGACCGACCCACGCCGTTCAGCACGGTCGACGGTGACGCAGCGGTGCTCGCCGGCATTGCCCGCGCCCTGCGTCCGGGCGGCCGCGTCGCGCTCAGTGCGTTCTCGGCGTACTTCCAGGTCCGCTACCTGGAGGACACCGACGACTTCGACGCCGCCACCGGGGTGAACCACGAACGCACCGAGCTGCGTGACGGCGCCGGCAACGTCATCGACCACGACCTGTGGACCACCTGTTTCACCCCCCGCGAGCTGAGAATGCTCGCCGAACGGGTCGGTCTGGTGGCCACCGCGGTCCATTCGGTCACCCCGGGCCGGTACGCCGCGGACCCGCCCACCGTCGACACGCCCGAGTTCCTGCTGGTCGCCGCGAAGCCGTGATCGCACAGGCTCTCTGGTAGTTTTGACGCTTCTGTGGCCATCCGGCCGCAGCCCTGTCCAGTCATCCGATCCGAAGAGTCCACCCTTGTCCGATACCGCAACCCCCACCATCGAACCCTCGACCGAGGAGTACGTCCCCCGTCAGATCATCGAGGACGACCTCGACATCCCCTTCGACGAGGCGGTCGACGCCACCCTCGTCGGGGTCGAGGACGGTCTCATGGTCCAGGGCCGTGTCGTCCGCATCGACAAGGACGAGATCATGGTGGACATCGGCTACAAGGCCGAAGGCGTGATCCCCGCCCGGGAACTGTCGATCCGCAACGACGTCGACCCGTCCGAGGTCGTCAGCCTCGGTGAAGAACTCGAAGCCCTCGTGCTCACCAAGGAGGACAAGGACGGTCGCCTCGTCCTGTCCAAGAAGCGCGCCCAGTACGAGCGCGCCTGGGGCGACATCGAGAAGAAGAAGGAAGAGGACGGCGTGGTGTCCGGTCCGGTGATCGAGGT
>CAZVFF010000318.1:0-2772 GCA_964626395.1 uncultured Iamiaceae bacterium
ACTTCCACGAGGATCCGTACCCGACCTACGAGCGGCTGCGCAACGAAGCACCGGTGTTCCACAACCCCGACGTGTGGTTCTGGGCGCTGTCCCGCCACGAGGACGTCATGGGCGCTCTCAAGGACGCCGAAACCTACTCGTCGGCCAACGGCGTGTCGCTCGACGCGGCCGCGTGGGGACCGAACGCGCACCGCACCATGTCGTTCCTGGGCATGGACCCGCCCCGCCACGGACGCATGCGTCGCCTGGTCGCCCGCGGGTTCACCCCGCGCCGGGTGAGCGAACTCGAACCGCAGATCCGACGGATCGCGAACCGGTGGGCGGACCACGCCACCGCCACCGACACCTTCGACTTCATCGAGGATTTCGCCGGCAAGTTCCCGATGGACGTGATCTCCGAGATGATGGGCGTCCCCGAGCCCGACCGGGCGCAGATCCGTGACTGGTCGGACCTGCTGGTCCACCGGGAACCGGGTGTGCAGGACGTGCCGCAATCGGGCATGGACGCGGCGCTGAACCTCGCCGCGTACTACATGGACATGGTGCACCAACGCCGCGCCGAGCGCACCGGGGACCTCACCTCGGCGTTGATCGACGCCGAGGTCGACGGCGAGCACCTCACCGATGACGAGATCGTCAGCTTCCTGTTCCTGCTGGTCGTCGCCGGCAACGAGACCACCACCAAGCTGCTGGGCAATGCCTGGTACTGGGGCTGGATGTTCCCCGACGAGGGCCGCAAGCCGCTCGAGGACCCGTCGCGCATCCCCGACTGGATCGACGAGACCCTCCGCTACGACACGTCCAGCCAGATGCTGGCGCGAACCGCCACCCGGGACGTCGAACTGCACGGGGTCACGATCCCCGCCGGTGAACGGATCCTGCTGCTGCTGGGTTCCGCGAACCGCGACGAACGGGTCTGGGACCGACCCGACGTCTACGACCTGGACCGCACCGACACCGCCCAGGACCTGGCCAGCTTCGGGTTCGGCCGCCACTACTGCATGGGTCACGCCCTGGCCGTGCTGGAGATGCGGGTCGCGATGGAGACGATGGTCGCCCGCATCGGCGCCTACGACCTGGACACGTCCCGGTCCGAACGGGTCCACTCGGTGAACGTCCGGGGGTTCGCGCACCTGCCCACCACCATCACGAAACGGCGCTGAGGACCGGTCCGTGCCACGTTTCGACCCGCACCCCGGACAGCGACCCGCGATCGTCACCGGTGCCTCCTCGGGCATCGGCCGTGCCGTCGCGGTCACGCTCGCCGCGGCCGGGCACCCGGTCGCGCTCGGCGCCCGACGTGTCGACCGTTGCGAAGCCACGGTGGCCGAGATCCGCGCCGCCGGTGGCGACGCGATCGCGTTGGCGTTGGACGTCACCGACGAGGCCTCGGTCGCCGCGTTCGTCAAACGGGCCACCGCGGATCTGGGCGACATCGACGTGGTCGTCTCGAACGCCGGCAACGTGCAACCCGGCAGCGTGATCGGCACCGAACCGTCCCGGTTCGCCGCCGAGATCGGCGTCAACCTGCTGGGCGTGCAGACCCTGCTGCACCATGCGGTGCCTTCCATGGTGGAACGGGGCCACGGGGACGTCGTGATCGTCACCTCCGAGGTCGCCCGGCACCCGCGGCCGCTCACCGCCGCGTACGTGGCGTCCAAACGGGGGTTGGAGGCGCTCGCCGAAGCACTCGAGATGGAACTGGAAGGGACCGGTGTGCGCAGCGGGATCGTGCGGCCCGGCCCGGCCAACACCGAACAGGGCACCGACTGGTCCGAAGCCGATGTGAACCGGATCATCGACGCGTGGACGCACTGGGGGCTCATGCGTCACACCGGGTCGTTGCGCCCCGGTGACATCGCGAACGGGGTCGTGGCGATGGTCTCCGCGCCACGGGGGACCCACATCAACCTCATGGAGATCCAGCCGCAGGCACCGACCGTGCCGAAGGGGGAATGAAGCTGTGACGACACTCGACATGCCGACGAAGGCCCTGCCGCCGAAGGTCTCCGGAGACGACGGCGGCACCGGCCACCTCGAAGAGCTGCGCCGCGACCCGATCGGGTTGATGCAGCGTGTCCGCGACGAATGCGGCGACGTGGGCGAGTTCCGCTTGGCCGACAACGACCTGGTGCTGCTCACCGACGCCGAAGCGAACGAGGTGTTCTTCCGCTCAAAGGACGAGGACCTCGACCAGGCCGCTGCCTACCCGTTCATGACCCCGATCTTCGGCGAGGGGGTCGTCTTCGACGCCTCCCCCGAGCGTCGCCGAGAGATGCTGCACAACCAGGCGCTGCGCGACAAGCACATGCGCGGCCATGCCGAGACGATCGCCGAACAGGTGCGCGGCATGGTCGCCGACTGGGGCGACGACGGCGAGATCGACCTGCTGGACTTCTTCGCCGAGCTGACCATCTACACCTCCTCGGCGTGTCTGATCGGAAAGAAGTTCCGCAACCAACTCGACGGTCGGTTCGCCGAGCTGTACTACGACCTGGAGAAGGGCACCGACGCGTACGCGTTCGTCGACCCGTATGCGGACATCGAGGCGTTCCGCAAACGTGACGCCGCACGGGTGCAGATCGTCCAGCTGATCCAGGAACTGATGGACACCCGCCGCGACGGTCCGGCCCCGCGCGATGACGACCGGGACCTGATGGACGTGCTCATGTCGATCCCGGGCGACAACGACGGGTTGCGGTTCACCGCGGACGAGATCACCGGCATGTTCATCTCGATGATGTTCGCCGGGCACCACACCACCTCGGGCAC
>CAZVFF010000319.1:0-2763 GCA_964626395.1 uncultured Iamiaceae bacterium
CGCGGCTTCCACGTGCCGGGGGACGGCCTGCGCGATCACAACCGACGTGTCGAGGATTGCTCTCATGCGATGAAGGGATCGGTGAGATCCGCCTCCAAGCGCACCAGATCATCGATCAGCGATTGCGGCGGTTCACTACGGAAGACCGCCTCCAGAGCTGGGCCACTGACCCAGGTTCGGCGCCTGACCGGGTGCAGCTCCGCCACTGGGCGACCCGCCACGGTCACCGTCACCACGTCACCGGCTTCGACACGACGAAGAACCCGACCGACGTCGTTGCGGAGTTCCTTCTGCGGGATGATGTCGCTGCTCACACAGACAACGGTAGCAGTTCTGCTACCTCCTGGGTGTCGGGTCGACCTCGGGCGGCGGAGTGATCAGCGGGTGAACGGCGGGGTGGTGTCCGGGTCGATCCCGAAATCGGCGATCGCCTTGGTGACCACCTCGGCGTCGACGTGGCCCTCACGGGCCAGGGTCGCCAACAGCGCGATCGCGATGTGGTGCTCGTCGACCTCGAAGAACCGGCGCAACGCCTCCCGGGTGTCGGACCGGCCGAACCCGTCGGTGCCCAACACCTCGTAGGGCCTCGGCACCCAGCGGGTGACCTGGTCGGGCACCATCGTCAGATAGTCGGTCACCGCCACCACCGGGGCTTCGGCGACGGCCACGTCCAACCCGTCGAAGTCGTCGGTCAGCAGGTCGGCCACCAACGCGGTGCGCGGCGGCTCGCCCGGGTGCAGACGGTTCCAACGGTCGACCTCCAACGCGTTCGAGCGCAGATGCTTGTACGACGTCGCACTCCACAGGTCCACCCCGACACCGAACCGTTCGGCCAACAACGTCTGCGCCGCCTGCGCCGGGACGTTCATCGGACCGGAGAACAGCACCGTGCCCCGCCACGGAACCCCTTCGGGGGCGGGCGCGAACCGGTACAGGCCCCGGACCACATCGGCGCCGGTCACCCCGTCGGGCATGGGCGGCATCACGATGTTCTCGTTGGTCAGGGTGATGTAGTAGAAGACGTCACGGGCATCGTCGCCGAACATGTCCTCCATGCCGAACCGGACGATCTCGGCGGTCTCGTACGCGAACGCCGGGTCGTAGGCCTCCACGGTGGGGATCACCGACGCCAACACGTGGGAATGCCCGTCGGCGTGCTGCAGACCCTCACCGACCAGCGTGGTGCGCCCCGCCGTGCAGGCGTTCAGGAACCCCCGGGTGCGCTGGTCCGCGGCGGCCCACAACAGGTCGCCGACCCGCTGGAACCCGAACATCGAATAGAAGTTGAAGAACGGCACCATCGGCACACCGAGCGTGGAATACGACGTACCGGCCGCGATGAACGACGCCGTCGCCCCCGCCTCGGTGATGCCCTCCTCCAGGATCTGGCCGTCCACGGCCTCGTGGTAGCTCAACAACAGGTCGTGGTCGACCGGTTCGTACTTCTGGCCGAACGGGGCGTAGATCGCGATCTCGCTGAACAACGAATCCATCCCGAACGTGCGCCCCTCGTCGGGGATGATCGGCACGATCCGTTCGCCCACGTGCTCGTCACGGGTCAGGTTCCGCAACAGCCGGGTCATCGCCATCGTCGTGGACACCGCCTGTTTGCCCGACCCGGCCGCGAACTCGTCGAACGGGCCCGGCCCGGGCAGCTCCAGCGGCCGGTTCACCCGGGTGCTGCGCCGGGGCAGATACCCACCCAGCGCCCGGCGGCGCCGGTGCATGTACTCGTACTCGGCCGACCCGGGCTGCAGCGTGATGTAGGGCGGGTCGACGCCTTCGGCGAGGCTGTCCTCGGGAACCTGTTCCTCCAGACGCAGCCGCTCCCGCAGCGTGCGCATCTGTGCGATCGTCATCTGCTTGATCTGGTGGGTGGCGTTGCGGGCCTCGATGTCGGGCCCGAGCGTCCAACCCTTGATCGTCTTCGCGATGATCACCGTGGGCACACCGGAGGTCTCCGTCGCCGCCTTGTAGGCCGCGTACAACTTGCGGTAGTCGTGCCCGCCGCGGGGCAGCCGCTGCAACTGCTCGTCGGTCATGTCGGCCACCAGGGCCCGCAGCCGCGGGTCCGGTCCGAAGAAGTGCTCCCGGATGTAGGCGCCCGACTCGACGGCCATGCGCTGGAACTCACCGTCGACGGTCGTGTTCATCTTGTCCAACAGGACCCCGTCGGTGTCCTTGGCCAACAACTCGTCCCAGCCCGAACCCCAGATCACCTTGATCACGTTCCAACCCGCACCCCGGAACACGCTCTCGAGCTCCTGGATGATCTTGCCGTTGCCCCGGACCGGGCCGTCGAGGCGTTGCAGGTTCGCGTTCAACACCCAGGTCAGGTTGTCCAGACCTTCGCGAACGGGCAGCGTCAACGCGCCCAGGGTCTCGACCTCGTCGACCTCGCCGTCGCCGACGAAACACCAGGTGCGCGTGTCGGCGGTGTCCTCGATGCGCCGGTTCGCGAGGTACCGGTCGAAGCGGGCCCGGTAGATCGACGTGATCGGGCCCAGCCCCATCGACACCGTCGGGAACTCCCAGAAGTGCGGCATCGTGCGCGGATGCGGATAGCTCGCCAGGCCGCCGTCGACCTCGCGACGGAACGCGTTCAGGTCGTCCTCGGTCAGGTGCCCCTCCAGGAACGCCCGGGCGTAGAAACCCGGGGCGGAATGACCCTGGAAGTAGACGTGGTCGCCGGGCACGCCGTCGCGGGCACCCCGGAAGAACCAGTTGAACCCGACCTCGTACAGCGCCGCGGACGACGCGTAC
>CAZVFF010000320.1:0-2723 GCA_964626395.1 uncultured Iamiaceae bacterium
CACCCGGGCGAGTTCGTGCTGGGCGCGACCGCCGAGCGGGTGGCCCTCGGCGACGACCTCGTCGCCCGTCTGGAAGGCAAATCCAGCCTGGGTCGGCTCGGTCTGCTGATCCACTCGACCGCCGGGTTCGTGGACGCCGGCTGGGACGGCTACCTCACCCTGGAGCTGTCGAACGTGGCGACACTGCCGATCACCCTGTACCCGGGGATGAAGATCGGTCAGTTGTCGTTCCTGTCGATGTCGACGTCCGCGGACGTGCCCTACGGGTCCGCGAAGCTCGGGTCGAAGTACCAGGGCCAGCGCGGCCCCACCCCGAGCCGGTACTGGGAGAACTTCGAACGCTGAGCTGACCGTCCGTCGGGCGGACCGTCAGGGTTCGCCGCCCCCCGGATCGGCGACGGTGGTGGGAACCGGGGTGGTCGGAGCCGCCGTCGGTGGCGGCGTCGTCGCCGGTGTGGTCGGGGGGTTCGTCGGGGCCGCCGTCGCAGGTGGCACCCACACCGGTGCCTGCGGTGTGACCGGTGCAGGTGCCGGCGTGGCCGGGCTCGTCGCGGGGACCGTGGATTCGGGAACGTCCGGTGTCGTCGAGGTGGTCGTCGTCGAGGAAGTCGTGGTCGTCGACGACGACGTCGAGGTGGGCGCGAGCGACGTGACCGACACCGAGGTCGACGATTCGGGAAGGATGCCGGCATCGGACGGCTCGTCGGAGGATCCTCCGGCAAGGGCCCAGACCGCCACGGCCACGGCCACGATCGCGCAGACGGCGAGGATCCCCCACACCGTGGTCCGTCGCCGTGGACCACCGTCGTCGTCTCCGCCGCCGTCGTCCTCGGCACCGGTATCGGTGGGTGGAACGGGCGTGACCACGGCGGTGAGCGGTGCGGGAACCGCACGGGTCCGCTCCAGCCGGGGCGTGGTGCTGATCACCAGCGGTCCGTCAGAGCGGGACGAAGGCGCCGGGTCCGGTGCGGCGACCGGTGCGGCGACCCCGGCGACGATCCCCGCGACGATCGTGCTCAACTGGGTGGGGAGGGCGTGCAGTTCGTCGAGGAGCTCCCGGCACCTCGGGCATGCCCGCAGGTGAGCGACGGCCTCCGGTGAGGGTCCCTCGGCGATCTCGACCAACCGGGGCCGCAACGCCGCACAATCCGGATCGGGTGCGGCGGGTCCGTCGCGTCGGGCGAGCCAGGCGCGACGCAACGCGCTCCTGGCTCGGTGCATCATCGTCGCAGCCAGGTCGCCTCCCCCTATCGACAACATCGCCGCGAGCCGGTCGGGCAGTGTCCCCTCGGCGGCGACGAACCACAACAGCACCCGGTCCCGTTCATCCAGCGAGCCGTAGGCGGCGACCACGTCGTCGTTCCCCGCGGTCGTCGGTGCGATCAGGTCGACCAGACCCCGTGGGGGACCGTCGGTTCCGTTGCCACCGATCAGATCGGCGCGTACCCCGGCGCACAACCGGAGCAGTACCTCGCCGTCGGAGGTGTCGGCGGGCAACGTGTCGGCTCGGGCGAGGGCCGCGTCGACCACCGATTCGAGGTCGACACCGGTGGTGGGCGTCCCGCGTCGGCGGAGCTCCCGGACGTACCCGGCCGCGACCGTCGTCAGCCCGTGCAAATGCCGACGGCGCAGCTCGTCGGCGGCGGGCCCGTCGTCGTCCTCCCGGATCCGCCGGAGCAGGTCCGCATCACCGAGTGTCGCGGGGTCGATCTCGGTCATGGGTCCGGGGAGGTGCTCCCCGTCAGTCGCTCGACTCGGCAGCCTCCGGCACTGCCGCCTCGGTCACCGCCGGGGCGAGCACGGCCGGGTCGATCTTGCGTTCACCGTTCTCGATGGCGTCGAGCACGGTGATCGCCAGGTCCGAGACCTGGACGTTGTCGCCGCCGCCGATGCCCTTCACGCCGTCGTCCAGCATGATGTAGCAGAACGGACACGCGGTCGCGACCCGGTCGGCGCCGGTGCCGATCAGCTCTTCGGCCCGGTCGTCGTTGATCTTGGTGCCGATGTTCTCCTCCATCCACATGCGCGCCCCGCCGGCGCCGCAGCAGCGCGCCATCGTGCCGTTGCGGGGTGCTTCGACGACGTCGATGCCGCCCAGCATCGCGAGCACGTTGCGGGGGGCGCCGTAGATGTCGTTGTGGCGACCCAGGTAGCACGAGTCGTGGTAGACGACCCGTTCGTCCAACTCGGCGTTCGACAGGTCCAGACGGCCGTCCTCGACGAGTTGTTCGAGCAGCTGGGAGTGGTGGATGACCTCGTAGTTCCCACCGAACTCGGGGTATTCGTTGCGCAGCGTGTTGAAACAGTGCGGGCACTGGGTGATGATCTTCTGCACGCCCATGCCGTTCAGGTTCTCGACGTTCTGCATGGCGAGCATCTGGAAGATGTACTCGTTGCCCGAACGCCGGGCCGGGTCACCGGTGCAGGACTCGCCGGGGCCGAGGATCGCGAAGTCGATCCCCGCGCGGGTGAGCAGTTTGGCCATCGACTGGGACACCCGCTTGTTCTTGTCGTCGAAGGACCCGGCGCACCCGACCCAGGACCGGTACTCGTGGTCGAAGTCGTCACCCGGGTCGACGATCGTGACCACGTCGAGGTCGGAGGCCCAGTCGGCACGCTCACCCTGGTTCATGCCCCACGGGTTCGCGTTGTTCTCCATGTTGCGATACGTGTGGCCCAGCTCGGTGGGGAAGTCAGACTCCATCAGCGACAGGTATCGCCGC
>CAZVFF010000321.1:0-2714 GCA_964626395.1 uncultured Iamiaceae bacterium
CCCTTCGGTGGTGAGGGTGCCACCGGGTTGGGCAAGCCGCTCAAGTCGATCACCCACCCGTTGCGCGACGACCTGCCGATCCTCCTTGGTGCCGAAGGGCCCAAGAACGTCGCCCAGACCGCCGAGATCGCCGACGGCTGGTTGCCGATCTTCCTGTCGCCGTCCACCGATGCCACCTACCGTTCCCACCTCGACGAGGGTTTCGCACGGCCCGGCGCGCGACGAGGTCGGGACGACTTCGAGATCCCCGCGATGGTGACCGTGGTCATCGACGACGACCTGGAACGGGCCGCCGACACGGTGCGCATGCACCTGGGTTTCTACATCGGCGGTATGGGTGCCAAGGAGGTCAACTTCCACGCCGACGTGTTCAGCCGGATGGGCTACGAAGCCGACGTGGCACGGATCCAGCAGCTGTTCCTGGACGGCCACAAGGACGAGGCGATCGCCTCGGTCCCCTTGGCGTTGGTCGAGGACGTCGCACTGGTCGGCCCACACGACAAGGTGATGGGCGAACTCGAAGCGTGGCGGGAGACCTGCATCACCACCCTGTTGGTCAGTGGCGGTCCCCACCAGTTGGAACAGGTCGCGAACATCGTCCGCGGCTGACCCGACCGACCGACCGGCCGGCCGGTCAGGCCGTGACCGACCGGATCGGCTGCCCGTCGAGTCGGTCGCGCTGCAGCCCGTCGGGGCTCTTCACGACCTGGCCGCCGACCAGTACCCATTCCACACCGGTGGAGTATTCGACCGGCGTGGCGACCGTGGCCCGATCGGTGACCGTCTCCGGGTCGAAGATCGTGATGTCGGCATCGGCGCCGCGCTGGATCCGCCCTTTGCGGGCCAGTTGTGGACAGGCCCGTTCGAGACGTTCGGCGGGACGGATGGTCATCTTGGCGAGCGCTTCGTGCAGCGGGAGGACGCCCTCTTCGCGAACCCAGTGTCCGAGCACCCGACAGAACGTCCCCGACGCACGGGGATGGTTGTTGCCGGTGTCGACGATGGCGTCCGAACCGATCATGCCGCGGGGGTGTTCCAGCGCGGCCGTGACCGAACCGGGCGGGATCGCGTAGGCGACGGTCAGTGAGTTGTTCTGGCGCGCGGTGGCAAACGACGCCGCGTCGAGACGTTGCGACGTGCCGGCCACCTGCAGGTCCTGGTAGTCGATCCGGAACCGGTCCTGCCACCCGTCGGCGAACCGGGTCGACGAGGCGAACGTGGCCCAGTAGTCGTAGGGGTACAGGTCGAAGGTGATGTCGTGGCCCGCGTCGACCGCGGCGTCGATGCGGTCGAGCGCCTCGTCGATCCGCCACGTTCCACCGGTGGAGGGCAGGTGCGCGATGTGGACGGCCGCGCCGGAGCGTTTCGCGATCTCGATCGCCTCGGGCACGGTGTCGCGTTCGCGGTCGTGTGAGGAATACCGGCCGTGGATGAAACACGGGACGTCGTGGCGTTCGGCGACGCTCGCCAACGCGACCATCTCGTCCAGGTCCACCCCGGGGGTGTATTCGGGTTCGAACGCGACCCCGAGCCAACCCTTCGCGAGGTCCTGCTCGAAGCGTTCGGCGAGTTGTCGGATCTGATCGGGGGTCGCGGTGTGCCCGACGTCCAGGCCGAACTCGTGGAACCGCACCCAGTGGTCGCTGAACGCGCCGCCGAAATGGACCGGGGTGCGTCCGGTGTGGTCGGCGAAGAACTTCTCCACCTGCCAGCCCTGCTGCATGCCGTGCATCCCCAGGTTGGTGGTCACCCCGTCGGCGACCTTGTACCACGAACCCTCGGGGTCGGGCTCGTAGGACAGCACGTCGATGAACCCGGGGGCGACGATCGCCCCGGCCGCGTCGATCACCGTTTCGGCGCGGGTCACGGTGTCGCCGATGCCCGTGATCGTGTCGCCGTCGATACCGATCGACACCGTGGCGTCGAAACCGGATCCGGGGTCGATCACCCGACCGTTGCGGATCATGACGTCGTAGCGGTGATCCTCGACCGGGTGTCGGTCGATGCCTTCCAGTTCGGGCGGTGTCCGGTGCGCTCGGGGGGTCGCCCCGGCGTTCCCGGCGGGCGTCGGGTCCTCGCCGATCCACCGGGGCAGCCCGCGCAACCCGACCGTGGTCGCCGCGACGAACGCGCCGGTGACCAGGAACTTGCGGCGCGTGGGCGATGCCGGGGGGCGGTCGCCCTCGGGGCCGCCGCCCGGTGTCCGGTGATCATCGGGCACGGAATCGAGCCTAACCAGGGTGGTTCGTTTCCCACCCGCCGTGACCGTCGTCCCGGCGATCCGCACCCGGCCGGCCCGGACCGGGTCGTGACAGGGGGTTCAGCCACGGCGGCGCCGGGTGCCGGTCGCGAGCAGGGTCGCCGTACCCGCGAGCACCAGACCGGATCCGACGAGGGCGAACCCGAGGGAGCGCCCGCCGGTCGTGGCGAGCGTGCCCGGCGGGGTCGGGGTGGTGACACGTCGAGGGGTCGGCGGAGTTGCGTCTCGAGGTGGTTGCGGTGCCGGTGGCACGACGGCGGGGGTCGTGGTCGATGTCGCGGGCACGGTGGTGCTGGTCGTGCTGGTCGTGGTCGGCGGCGTGGTGGTCGTTGTCGTGGCCTCGGGCACGGTGGTGCTGGTCGTGGTCGGCGGTGTCGTGGTCGTTGTCGTCGTCGTGGTCTCGGGCACGGTGGTGCTGGTCGTGGTCGGCGGTGTCGTGGTCGTTGTCGTCGTC
>CAZVFF010000322.1:0-2120 GCA_964626395.1 uncultured Iamiaceae bacterium
CCCTCGCCGCGGGGATCACCTGGTTGCGCTACCGGAACCTGGAGGTCACCCGGTGAGTGTCACGCCGATCGCGCCACCGCCACCGCCACCACCGCCGGCGTCCGATGCGACGGGCGTGGTCACGGTCACGGGTCTGTCGAAGTGGTTCTCCGGTGTGGTCGCGCTCAGCGAGGTGGGTTTCTCCGTCGGGCCCGGCGTCACCGCCGTGCTGGGACCCAACGGTGCGGGCAAGTCGACGTTGTTGCGTCTGCTGTGCGGGCTGACACCCCCGTCGCAGGGCACGGTCCGGATCCACGGCGCCGACCCACGCCAGGATGCGTCGGTGCGGGGACGGATCGGGTTGGTCCCCCAGCAGGAGGCCATGTTCGACAGCCGGACACCCTTGTCGTTCGTCCGCTTGGCGGCGGTGCTCCACGGTGTGGCCGATCCGGACCGCACCGCCCGGGAACGCCTCGACCTGGTGGGCCTCGATCCGGGCGACACCCGCCGGATCGCCACCTACTCCAAGGGGATGCGCCAACGTGTCAAGGTGGCCGCCGCGCTGGTCCACGACCCCGACGTACTGGTGTTGGACGAACCGTTGACCGGACTGGATCCGCGTCGCCGGCGCGACATGATCGACCTGTTCCACCGGTTCGGCGACGAGGGGCGTTGTGTGCTGGTCTCCAGCCACGTGCTCGACGAGGTGGAGCGTTTCGGTTCCCGGGTGCTGGTGCTGGCCAAGGGCCGACTGGCCGCGACCGGTGACTTCCGGGCGATCCGGGACCTGATGGACGACCGTCCGCACCGGATCAGGATCGTCGCCGACGCGCCCGCGGTGCTCGCCGGGGCGCTGCTCACCGAAGGGGTGGTCACCGGTGTGCGGGTCGTCGCGACCGACAGCGTCGAGGTCGAGACCACCGACGCGCACCGGTTGCGGATGCTCGTCGCCGCCACCGCACGGGACCGGCACGTGCACCTGCGGGGTTTCACCCCGCTCGACGACGACCTGGACAGCGTGTTCCGGTACCTGGTCGGTGGGCGGTGACCGACACCGCCCGTCCGCCACGATTCGCGGCCGTGGCCGCGTTCGTACCGTTGACCCGGTTGTTGCTACGCAACCAGGCGACCCGCGGCCGGGTGGCCGCACTGGTGGCCATCGGCATCGTCGGGATCGTCGTCGGGGCCGTGACCACCGCGTCGTCCGCGCTGGATCCGGCGGTCCAGGGTACCCGGTTCGTGCACACCTTCGCGTTGTCGCTGCTGGTCCCGGTCGTGGCGTTGGTCTTCGGCGCGGGCGCACTGGGCGACCTGGTCGAGGACCGTTCCCTGGTGTACCTGTGGCTCCCTCCGGTCCCCCGCTGGGTGGTCGCGCTCGCTGCGTGGTGTGCGACGCTGCTGGTGTGTGCGCCCCTGACGGTGGGCATGGCGACGATCACCGCGGCCGCCACCGGGGGTGGAACCGACCTGATCGTGGGCACGTTGTGGTCGACCACGCTCGGGCTGATCGCCTACTCGGGGTTGTTCACCGCGCTCGGGCTCCGCTTCCGGCGGGCGCTCGTGTGGGGCTTCGCGTACCTGTTGATCTGGGAGAACTTCGTCGCGCAGGCCGGCGCCGGAGCAGCGCGACTGTCGATCCTGTCCTACACCGGTTCGCTGTTGTCGGCGTGGACCGGGGCCGGGCTCGAGCTCGCCGATCGCGACCTGGTGTTCTCCTACGTGGTGCCGGTCGCGGTCGGCGTGGGTGCGATCGTGTACACCGCGTGGCGACTGGGCCGATCCGACGTGGCCTGACCGACGCCGGTCAGACCGATCCGGTGAGCACGGCGTCCACGTAGCGTTCGACGTCGGTCCGTCGCAGGGCGGCGCCCCCGAACAGCGCCCGGTGGATCAACGCACCCGAAACCAGGTCGACGACCACCCCCGCGTCATCGGGCGCACGTTCACCGCGACGACGCGCCCGATCGAGCATGGTGGTCACCGCGGCCCGACGGCCCTGCTGGAACGTCGCCAACCAGCGCTGCAGTTCCGGGTTCACCGACGCCTCGATGATCACGTGGCCGACCAACCGTCCGTGCAGGCCGTCCTGTTTGGCGCGGTGCCGTTCCCAGTACCAACCGACCAGGTCATCGCGCAGATTC
>CAZVFF010000322.1:2130-2704 GCA_964626395.1 uncultured Iamiaceae bacterium
TCGGCGGCCGCGACGACCAACGCCTCGCGGGTGGACCAACGTCGGTAGATCGTGGCCTTGCCCACACCGGCGCGTTCCGCGACCGCCTCCACGGTGAACCCGGTGAATCCGGACTCGGCCAGCAGGTCGAACACCGCCGTCATGATCGCCTCGTCGGCGGCCGGATCGCGGGGGCGCCCCGACCGTCGAGCGGGAGCGGAGGTGTCCGACACGCCGTTCACGGCCCTTCCGAACGCACCAGGTCGTTCGTCCCGGTTCCCGGCGGGGCGTCACCGACGGCGGGTGCGTCCGACGGCTCGATCGGCGGGTCGCCGACGGCCGGTGTACGGATGACGGTGCCGTCATCCAACGCGGCCGCGACCCGTTCGACCTCGTCGGGACGGTCCTCGGCACGGGCGGGCAGGAAGATGAACACGACCACCGCACCGAGCAACGCCACGAGCGCACCGACGAGCACCGCACCGGCGAACCCGTCGACGAACGCCGACTGCGCCGCATGGATCACCTGCGCGCCGAGCGGACCGTTCGCGCCGCCCGGCAGCTTGTCGGCGACCACGAAGGCCGCGCCGAGTTG
>CAZVFF010000323.1:0-2681 GCA_964626395.1 uncultured Iamiaceae bacterium
CACAAGTCCCGGATCCTCTACGGGTTGAACTGGTCCAAAGCCCAGATCGTCGCCGCCGACCAGGTCATCATCTGCGAGGGCTACACCGACGTGATCGGGTTCGCCTCGGCCGGCCTGGACCGCGCGGTGGCCACGTGTGGGACCGCCCTGACCGAGGAGCACGTGAAGGTGCTGCGCAAGTTCGCACGCGGGGTGGTGTTGGCCTTCGACCCCGACACCGCCGGCAAGGCCGCCGCCGACCGCGTGTACGCGTGGGAACGAACCCACGACATCGACGTGTCGGTCGTCGACCTGCCCGCCGGATCGGACCCGGCCGATGTGGCCCGTGACGACCCCGACGCGTTGCGGGCCGCAGTCGACGGGGCACGCCCGTTCCTCGCCTACCGCGTCGAGCGGGTCCTCGCCGCGGGTGACTTCACCAGTGCCGAGGGACGGGCCCGGGTCGCCGACGACACGTTGGCGGTCATCGCGGAACACCCGAACGAACTCGTGCGTGACCCGTACGTGATGCAGGTCGCCGACCGGTGCCGCCTGGACCCGGACCGGTTGCGTGAGCGCCTGGCCCGGGGCGGCTTCGTCCGCTCCGGTCCGTCGGGTCGGCGTGGGGGCGACCCGGACGACGACCCGTTCGCGGATCTGCCCGAAGCCCGACCCGCGCGTGCACCCGTGCGGTTGGGAGGTGTGGAGACCGAGGCGTTGCGGACCGCGTTGCACCACGGCGCGGACATGACCGGCCTGGTCGACGCGGCGCTGTTCGCCGAACCGACCCACCGTGAGGTCTTCGCCGCGCTCGTCGGGGCGGGCCACGACGCACACGCAGCGGCCGCCGTGCTGGATCCCGAAGCGGCCGAACTCCTGGCGGCCGTGGCGGTCACCGAAGGCGATGCCGAACCGCTCGACGTGGCGGTCAGACTGGTCGCCGAAGCGGGCCGTCGGGTCCTCGGCGACCTGGACCGTCGGGCGCGTTCCTCCGACGATCCCCTCGCGTTCGCTCCGTCGGTGGGGTGGCTGAAGTTGCAGTTGGAACACCTGCGGGACGATCCGCAAGCCGCCATCGTGGAAAGCGACGAGTTGGTACGATGGTTGCGCGATCAGGATCCGGGTCCGGGCTGACCGGAGCCACATTCGATCACCATTCGTTCCACCGAAGGTCGGTGGAATCCGAGCCGGAGGGGTTGAAGGCACGTTCATGACGGTTCCCGCGGAGCCACACGGCGCTCGGGTCGGTGATTCCCCCGGCGCGCCGGGCGGGAAACCGAACGGTGACGCCGGCACCGGTCGTGTCCGGCGGAACGCGCCCCGTCGCAGCGCCGCCACCACGGGACCGCCCGATTCGGTCCGGGCGTACCTGCAGGAGATCGGTCGGGTTCCGTTGTTGACCGCCGAGGAGGAGGTGGCGGTCGCCAAACGGATCGAAGCCGGGTCCGCGGCCTCCGAACGTCTCGCCGATGCCGAAGCGTCCGGCGAGTCCGGTGACCTGTCGGTGACCGACCGGCGGCGCCTGGAACGGGCCGCCCAGGACGGTGAACGCGCCAAGGACGAACTGATCCGGGCGAACCTGCGTCTGGTGGTGTCCATCGCGAAGCGTTACCGGAACCGGGGGATGCCGTTGCTGGACCTGATCCAGGAGGGCAACTTCGGGTTGATGCGCGCGGTCGAGAAGTTCGACCACGCCAAGGGCTTCAAGTTCTCCACCTATGCGACCTGGTGGATCCGCCAGGCGGTGACCCGGTCGATCGCGGACCAGTCGCGCACGATTCGCATCCCGGTGCACATGATGGAGTCGATCGGGCGGGTGACCCGTGCCCAACGGGCACTGGCGGTGGAACTGGAGCGGGAACCGAGCATCGACGAACTCGCGGCACGGGTCGAGATGAAACCCGACAAGGTCCGGGACATCCTGCGGATCGCGCAGGACCCGCTGTCGTTGGATTCCACCGTCGGTGACGGCGACGACGCGATGTTGTCGGACTTCATCGAGGACGTCGGCGCGCAGGTCCCCGAGGAGGAGGCCGCGCGTCGGATGTTGAACGACGCGGTCGCCCAGGTGCTGGGCCAGTTGAACGACCGTGAAGCCCAGGTGGTGCGGATGCGGTTCGGTCTGGACAACGACGGCGCGCCGCTCACCTTGGAGGAGGTCGGCAAGCACTTCGGGGTCACCCGGGAGCGGATCCGTCAGATCGAATCCAAGACGTTGGCCAAGCTGCGCCAACCCCAACGACGGGCGTTGCTGCGGGATTACCTGGACGGGGGCTGACCGACCCGGCGTCGGCGCGCGGCGTTGGGTGACGTGTGTGGCGCGGCGCTAGTGTGGAGCGCTCACCGTGAAGGTCATTCCGGGGTAGCTCAGTTGGCAGAGCGAGCGGCTGTTAACCGCTAGGTCGAGAGTTCGAGCCTCTCCCCCGGAGCTTCGGAGCCGAGGCCGTGGACCGGTTCCCGTGGGGGGACTCCGACGACGGCCCGACCCATGAGTTTCCGCGCGGTCGACCGTCGGCCGGTGCCCGGTGGGCGTACGGCACCGCAGTAGGGTCGATCGTCCCCGCGGATCCCGTCGGGGCGGTAGCTCAGTGGTCAGAGCAGGCGACTCATAATCGCTTGGCCGTGGGTTCGATCCCCACCCGCCCCACCGTTCGACGTCTCAGTCGCTGCCCACCCAGACCGGCGCCCGTTCCAACAGGAAC
>CAZVFF010000324.1:0-2600 GCA_964626395.1 uncultured Iamiaceae bacterium
GAAGCCGTGTCGACACGCACATCGGACGACACCACGACACCCTGGCTGACACCCCGTGAGCAGGATGCCTGGCGCGCATTCCTCGGTATGCAGGCCTTCGTCGACGGCGCGCTCCGCCGGCAACTGCAGCAGAGCGGTGAGTTGTCGCTCGCCGACTACGAGGTGCTGGTGTGCCTGTCCGAATCCGACACCGGCGAACTGCGTTCGTTCCAGATCGCCGATGCCCTGCAGTGGGAGGCGAGTCGCCTGTCGCACCAGTTGCGCCGGATGGACGACCGTGGCCTGCTCGAACGGCGGAGCTGCCCCGAGGACCGTCGTGGGATCACCGTGGTGGTGACCCCCGCCGGACGTGGCGCCATCGCCGCGGCAGCGCCGCTGCACGTGGCCGAGGTCCGTCGGGTCTTCATCGACCGCCTGGAACCCGAACAGCTCGACGCGCTGGTCGCCATCGGCGAGGCGGTGCTCGAAACCGGGGCGGACTGACCCGGCGACGGCCCGATCGGCGCGATGATGGGCGTCATGGGGATCGAACCGGACCGGGCACTCGACGACTGGCGCGCGGCGGGTCGCTACGTGGCCACGCCGCACGGTCGGGTGTTCGCCGTGGACCTGGACGGCCCGCCGGGGCCGACCGCACCGGACCCGGTCGTGGTCCTGCACGGCTTCCCGACCAGTTCGGCGGACTGGCGGCATGTGCTCGCGGCGTTGGGACGCGGGCGCCGCCGGGTCGTGCTGTTCGACTTCCTCGGCTTCGGACTGTCCGACAAACCCGACATCCGCTACGGCATCGATCTGCACGCCGACACCACGGCAGCGGTACTCGAAGCCCTCGGGATCGACCGCTGTGTGCTCGTCACCCACGACATGGGTGACACCGTCGGCGGCGAGATCCTCGCGCGCACGCTCCCCCCGGGAACCCTCCCGGAGGACCCGGCGTTCTCGAACCCCGGGGTGGTGACCTCGGGAACCGGTGCGCCGCCCGGACCGATCGACCTGGGGGTGACCGGACGGGTGATCGTGAACGGCTCGATCTACCTGGACATGGCGCACCTGACCGAGGGTCAACGGCGCCTCTGGGATGCCGACGACGCCCGACTGCCCGACGAGCTCGGCGCACTGATCGGCGGCGACGGACTCGCCGACGGGGTGGCGTCGGTCTTCCACCCCGACCACCGCCCCGACGCGACCGAACGGGCGGTGCTGGTCGCGTCGATCGAGCACGACGGCGGCCACCTGCTGCTGCCCCGGCTGATCCGTTACCTCGACGACCGGCGTCGCGCCGAGGACCGCTACACCGGCGCGATCGAGGTGCACCCGAGTCCGTTGGAGGTCCTCTGGGCCCAACAGGACCCGGTGGCCGTCGCGGCGATGGGGGAACGGCTCGCCGAGCGTCGACCGGACGCCGTGCTGCACCGGCTCGATGGGCTCGGTCACTATCCGATGATCGAGGACCCGGAACGCTTCGGAGCCGTGCTCGCCGAAGCGTTGGGCAATACCTGACTTGGTTGGTCGGGATTCGTCTGTGTAGCGTCATCGGCCATGACAGAACAGCACTGGGGTTTCGAAACCAAACAGATCCACGCCGGCCACACGCCGGACCCGACGACGGGAGCGACGGCGACACCGATCTACCAGACGACGTCGTTCCAGTTCAACGACACCGACCACGCCGCGAACCTGTTCGCGCTCGCCGAGATCGGCAACATCTACACCCGGATCCAGAACCCGACCCAGGAGGCGGTCGAGGCCAAGGTCGCGGCGCTCGAGGGTGCGCCGACCACGGCGGTGGGTCTTCCCGGCGCGCTGCAGGTCTCCTCGGGTCAGTCCGCGAGTCTGATGACGATTCTGAACCTCGCCGGTGCGGGCGACCACATCGTCGCCTCCGCGTCGATGTACGGAGGCACCTTCAACCTGTTCCACCACACCCTGCGCAAGCTGGGCATCGACTTCACCTTCATCGAGGACCCCGAGGACCTCGACGCCTGGCGGGCCGCCGGCCGCGACAACACAAAGGCGTACTTCGGTGAGACCATCGGGAACCCCAAGAACGACGTGCTGGACCTGCGGGCGGTCGCCGACATCGCCCACGAACTGGGTGTGCCGATGGTCGTCGACAACACCGTGGCCACGCCGTGGCTGTTGAACCCCAAGGACCACGGCGCGGACATCGTCCTGCACTCGTCCACCAAGTTCCTGTCCGGCCACGCGACCACCATCGGCGGGGTCATCGTGGACCTGGGCACCTTCGACTTCTCCCAGAACGACCGGTTCCCCGGGCTGGTGGAACCCGACGAGACCTACAACGGCCTCGCCTACTGGCCGGCGCTCGGCCCGGGTGCGTTCATCATCAAGGCCCGCGTGCAGTTGCTGCGTGACCTGGGCACCGCGATCTCGCCGTTCAACGCGTTCCTCACGATCCAGGGCATCGAGACGCTTTCGTACCGCGTGGAGCGCCACAACGCGAACGCCGCGAAGGTCGCCCGGTTCCTCGACGGCCACGACCAGGTCGCCAAGGTCAACTGGGCCGGTCTGGAATCGTCGCCCTGGCACGAACGGGCCACCGAACTGTTCGGCGGCAAGGGCTACGGCTCGCTGCCGTC
>CAZVFF010000325.1:0-2572 GCA_964626395.1 uncultured Iamiaceae bacterium
CTTCGGCCGCGCCGGCATCGGCATCGGCATCCTCGTCGTCGAAGTCGTCCACCGGCGCGTCGGGTTTCCACTCCGGTGTCAACGCCAGCCCCGTCCGGGCCTTGCCGACCAACGCGATCACGGCGAGGATCGCGGCGACGGCGAGGACGACGACGACCGCGACGACCGTCGCGTTCGATCCGGCCAGCAGGGCGATCGCCACGACCACCAGCACCGCGACGACCAGCGCGACCACCCCCCGGGTACGACCCCGGGACTGGATCACCCCCCAACGCGCACGTGCATCTTCGATCGCGGCCACACTCCCCCGTCGGCCGTTCCGTCGGACTTCTTGAGAATCCCCGTTCGTGTCGGTCGACACGTCACTCACGCTCCGGTAGTGGAAAACATCGGTCGTCCAACCCACCGAACGCGTACGTCGGGTACAGACCCGCGTACATCGCCCGGGTGCGGTCGGTCCATGCCAGCGCCACCGGATCGGAAACCCGGTGGTGGATCTGGCAGATACCCCCCTCGTGGATCCGGTACTCCGCCCAGGAGCCCGGATAGTCCTTCACCGACGCGACCTCGACCCAGGGAACCTCGCCGGTCGCCGAGAAGGTCTGGCGACGGTTCCGGTGGGTGTGGCCGCAGAAGTACCCACGGACCGACCGGTGCCGCTCGACGATCTCGATCAGTTTGAACGAGTCGGTCGGGTCGATCCCGAAGAAACCCGGTTCGGGTGCGTCGGTGTCGGGATTCCAACAGTGGTGGTGGCCCATGACCAGCACCGGCCGGTCGGCTTCGCCGGCCAGGGTGTCCAGCCAGTCCAGGGTGTCGGCGGGGACCTGGCCGTTGGGTTGTTCCTCCACTGCGGTGTCGATCAACGCGACCGTCACGCCGTCCAGGTCGATCCGCTGGTGCGGGAAAGCGGCGAAACGTCCACCGTGGTTCGCGTCGTGGTTGCCCCGCACGTGGAACAGCCGGTCACCGAACGCGTCGCCGTAGACCGTCAGGAATCGTTCGTACTCGGCGGTGGAGCCGCGGCTGGTCAGGTCGCCCTTGGCGATCACGGCATCCGCGTCGAGGTTCGCGATCTCGGCGACCGCGCAGCGGTTCATCAGCTCCGGGTAGGGCTCCTCGCCGGGTGCCGAACGCAGTACCGGGCCGATGTCGACACCCTCGATGATTCCCGCCTCGGTCTCCCCGAAGTGCACGTCGTTGACGGTCGCGATGCGGGCGAGCAGTTCGCCGGGGGCGGGCAGGGTCCGGAAGGCGAACCCGTCGATCTCGTAGTCGGTGTCCGGTTCCAGACCGTCGTACCGGCGCACCGCCGCACCGTCGTGGACGACCGCGTAGTCCGGTGCGACCGTGGTCAGCTCCGGTTCGATGATCGGCTCGTCTGGCTGGGTCACCGGCTCTGGGACCCCGCTACCAGGGTCGACGTCGTCGCAGCGGAATCGGCTTGACCCACCAACGCCCCGAGAACCGCCAGCGCGGCATGCGTTCGGGTGCGGGGGCGACCGCGGGTGGGCTGAGCACCAGTGCCGACGCGGCGGCCGAGATCGCGGCCATCTCCTCGTCGGTCGGGTCGCCACCGCGGGTGACCGTGGGTCCGGTCACAGGGGCATGTTCCCGTGCTTGCGGCCCGGGAGGTTCTCACGCTTGGAACGCAGCATCTCGAGCCCCTCGATGAGGCGGATGCGGGTGTCGGCCGGGTCGATCACCGCGTCGATGAAGCCCCGGTCGGCGGCCACATAGGGGTTGCAGAACCGTTCGGTGTACTCCTCGGTCAGCTCGACGCGGCGGGCTTCGGGGTCTTCGGCCTCGGCGAGTTCGGAGCGGTAGATGATCTCGACCGCACCCTGGGGGCCCATGACCGCGAGCTCGGCGGTCGGCCAGGCGAAGGCCAGGTCGGCGCCGATCGACTTTGAGTTCATGACCACGTACGCGCCGCCGTAGGCCTTGCGGGTGATCACCTGGATACGCGGCACCGTCGATTCGCAGTACGCGTACAGCAACTTGGCGCCCCGGCGGATGATGCCGCCGTGTTCCTGATCCACGCCGGGCAGGAAGCCGGGCACGTCCACGAAGGTGACCAGCGGCACGTTGAACGCGTCGCAGGTGCGCACGAAGCGGGCGGCCTTCTCGGCCGATTCGATGTCGAGCACTCCGGCCAGCGACATCGGCTGGTTGCCGACCACCCCGACCGGTTCACCGTTCAAGCGGGCGAACCCGCACACGATCGACGTCGCCCAGTGCTCCTGGTATTCGAAGAAGTCGCCGTCGTCGGCGACCGATTCGATCACGTTGCGCATGTCGTAGGGCTGGTTCGGGCTGTCGGGCAGGATGTCGACCAGGTCCTCGCAGCGTCGGGTCGGGTCGTCCAGCGGGGCGATCCGGGGTGGTTCCTCCAGGTTGTTCGACGGCAGGAACCCGAGCACGTAACGGACGTCGTCCAGGCAGGCCTTCTCGTCGTCGGACACGAACGTGCACACCCCGGACTTCGACGCGTGCGCCATCGCACCACCGAGTTCCTCGAGGGTGACCTCCTCACCGGTGACGGTCTTGACGACGTCGGGGCCGGTGATGA
>CAZVFF010000326.1:0-2562 GCA_964626395.1 uncultured Iamiaceae bacterium
ACCGCTTGCGCACGTTCTCGTGGATGAACGTGTGGTAGGTGATCTCGTGACGCCACGCCTCGAACTGGCTGACGGTGGGCAACTCGCCGTAGATCAGCAGGTAGGCGACCTCCAGGTAGGTGGAGTTCTCGGCCAGGTCCTCGATCGGGTAGCCGCGGTAGTGCAGGGTGCCGTTCTCCCCGTCGATCCGGGTGATCGCGGACGACGTGCAGGCGGTCTGGGCGAAACCCGGGTCGTAGAACCACGTGTTGCCGAGGAGTTTCTTCCATTCGACGGCGTCGACACCGCCGTTGACGATGGGGATCTCGAGGGTTTCCCCGGTCCGGTTGTCGGTGATGGTTACGCTCTCGGCCACGGCAGGAACTCCCTGGAATCTCTCGTTGTGTCTGCAAACGGCCGTGACCGGGGCTTCGCTGCCCGGCCGCGACGTGCGCCCTCGTGCCCGAGCCTAGTGGTGTGCCACGGCGACTCCTCCAACGTCGTCGTCGGGTCCGGGTGCGGTGACGTACCGGTCGGCGTGGTCACGGCACAGGTCCAGCACGATCGTGTGCACGGCGTGCGCGGCGTTCGACGCGAGACGTCGCCGTTCGGTCGCGAGGCCCACCGAACGGGGAAGCAGGCCGGTGATCGCGATGCGCCGCCATTCGGGCGTCGACGGCCGGTGGGCGGCGCTGGCGGGCACGATGGCGGCGCCGTAACCCTCGAAGGCCAGGGTCGCGAGCAGCCTGACCCCGTCGACCTCGGCGGCCGGTTGCAGTTCGACCCCGGACTTCGCGATGACCACGTCGAGTTCATCGCGGAACGACGTCCCCCGGGGCGGGAGCAGCAGCGGATGCCGTGAAAGCTCGGTCGGGTCGATCCGGTCGAGTCCGGCCAGAGGGTGGTCCAGGGGTGCGACCACGACGTGGGCCTCGTCGAAGAGCAGTTCGGTGTCCACGTCGTCGGAATGCACCGGTAGCCCGACGATCGCCAGATCCAGCTGCCGGGCCAGGAGCTGGGGGACGAGGCTGGTGGTCGTCGCGTCGATGATCGTCAGACGGATCGCCGGATGCCGTCGGGCCACCTCGGGCAGAAGCAGTGGGACGAGCCAGCGTGCGGTCGTGCCGATCATGCCGAGACGGACCGCCCCGGTGATCGACGTCTCGGTCGAGGCCAGGTCGTTGCCGAGTGCGTCCAGTTCGGCCGAGATCCGCCGGGCGCGGGCGGCGACGAGTTCGCCGGCCTCGGTGAACGAGCAGTCGGCCCGGTCGACCAGGGTCACTCCCAGTTCGGCCTCGAGTTTGGCCACGTGCGCGGACACGTTGGACTGCACGGTGTGCAGGCTGCGTGCGGCGGCCGAGAAACTGCGGTGTTCCCCGACGGCGGTGAGTGCGGAGAGCTGGCGGAGATCCATCGCCGGAAACGATACAACATATCGCTGACAACTGTTGGACAGATTGCTTGCTGTGCGCGAGCATGGTGATCACACAGCCGGGGTCGAGACGGTCCCCCTCCGTTTCCCCCGGTGCAGAACCTCGAGCGGCCCCCCTCCGCTCGGAGGTCCCCAGAGGGACCGGCCTCCCCCGGCCGGTCCCTCATTGTTTTTCCCGTCACCCCGGTGGCCGCGTGTCTCCTAGGCTGCAACCATGGGTAGCGCAGCCGCCTTCTTCGACCTCGACCGGACGCTGCTGCGGGGGGCATCCGGACCGGTGATCTCCGAAGCGCTGCGGACCATGGGCGTGTTGGCCGACCGGCCGATCCCGGGGGAGAACCTCGTCTACCGGATCTTCAACTCGGTGGGGGAGACGCTCCCCTCGATGGCGCTGACCCGCAGTGCGGCCCGGTTCGCGTCCGGGTGGAATCGGGCGGCGGTCCGTGACGCCGGGCGCCTGGTCGCCGACCGGTTGGCCTCGACGGTGCAACCCTTCGGGCGTCTGCTCATCGACGAGCACCGTGAAGCCGGCCGCCCCGTCGTCATGGCGACCACATCGCCGTACGATCTGGTCGCACCGCTCGCCGAGGCACTCGGGATGGACGACGTGATCGCCACCCGTTACGGCGTCGTCGACGGTGCCTACGACGGCACGATCGTCGGCAACTTCGTGTGGGGACCGGGCAAACTCGCAGCGGTCCGGGAATGGGCCGGACGCCACGACATCGACCTCGGGGCCAGTTGGGCCTACAGCGACAGCCTGTTCGACGCGCCGCTCCTGGGTGCGGTCGGCAACCCGGTGGTGGTGAACCCCGACCCGCGCATGCGGATCCTCGCGGCGGTCCGACGTTGGCCGCAGCGCTACCTCGACGTGCCCGACGGGATCCCGAAACTCGCCGGCTGGGAACCCCAACGGTTCCTCCAGGGCATCCTGCGACCCGAACTGCTTCCGTTCGTGGACTGGGACCTCGTCGACGTCGACAAGTTCCCGCGCACCGGACCGTTCATCCTGGTCGCGAACCACCGCTCCTACATGGATCCGATCGCCCTGGGGTACCTTGCCGGCCGGGTCGACCGGGCGGTGCGCTTCCTGGCCAAGAAGGAGGTCACCGACGCGCCGGTCATCGGGCAACTCGTCCGTGCGATGGGCA
>CAZVFF010000327.1:0-2560 GCA_964626395.1 uncultured Iamiaceae bacterium
CGGATCACCAAGGCGGCCCCGTTGGCCGTGCGCGAGTCGCGACGGATCATGTTGGCGGCGACCGACGAACCCGACGAGGTCGGCTGGAAGCTCTCCGGTGAGGGAATGATGAAGATGTTCGGCACCGAGGACTTCACCGAGGGCATCACCGCGTTCGCCGAGAAACGGGACCCGGTCTGGAAGGGTCGCTGAGCTTCGACCGTCTCGGACCTTCGTCCTCCTCAGGGGGCGATCGGGCGCGAAACCCTGATCTGCCGGGCCACGAGCCCGTGCGTTTCGAAGAAGTTCTTCGTGTCCCGGTCGCCCGGTAGGGCCTCCGCGTCCAGCTCCACGCAGTCCGCCGCGCGGGCCCAGGCGAGAAGTTCACCCATCATCGCTTCACCGACCCCCATCTGACGTGCCTCGGGCGTGACCCAGAGGCCCAGCAACCTCGCGACCCGTCCCGTCCCCCGGGCGTGCACGGTGTCGGCGAGCATGTACCCCACGGGAACCTCGTCGAGGGTGCCGATCACCACCACCACGGCCGCGCTCTCGCCGGTCAGGGCCGCTTCGACGACCCGGTCGATCGCCGCTCGGGGATGGTCGCGGCCGAGCAGTGCCGGCCCGCCACGTTCGCCCTCGGTGACCCGACGGGCCTCCTCCCGCAATTCGGTGAGTTCGTCCAGGTCCGCCTCGGTGGCGATGCGGGCCGCTTCCTCGGGGCAGGTATCGGACATCGCGGATCAGCCCTGAAGCTGCGCGATGCGCCCGAGGATCGTCTTGCGGCCCCGGTGGGCGAGCTCGTAACGCCGGACGTCCTCGAGCTCGCGGGTGTCGAGCGCGGCCAGACGTGGCACCACCTGGGACGCCGCCAGGCTGTCGTACTCGACGATCGCGAGATCCGCCGTGTCGGGGGCGTCGGGATCGGTGACGGTCACCTTCGCCCGTGGCGCCGACGCCGGATCCGCCACCGGCGTGGGTTCCGGGGCTGTCGGGGGCTCGTCCACCTCGGGGGCGATCAGCCCCGCTCCGGTGAGGAACGACCGGACGGCGTCTCCGAGCCGATCCAGCCCACCTGCGGCTCGATTCCGGCCCATCGTCGCCGCCATCCGGCCCATCATCCGGGCGTTGGCGACCTGTTGGCGTCCCCGGTCGGCGAGTTCGGGAACCACGGTCGAGGCATTCGACACCAACCCGATCGGGGCGTACAACAGATCTTCGAATTTGCGGTTCACTGCGCTCTCCTTGTCAGACACAGTCGGCACACAGCTGGTGTTCGGCGTCGGCGAGTTGGCTCGGGTGCTTGACGAGGAAACAGGATTGGCACACGAACTCCTCGGGACGTTTGGGCTGGACCCGGTTCGCCTTGTTCTTCCGGTCCTCGGTGTCGACCGGGGTGGCGGGTTCCTCCTCGTCCTCCTCGTCGTCCTCCGCGGCCAGACGGGCCTTCAGGATCTCACCGAGGTCCTCCTCGACGTCGTCGTCGTCCTCGTCGTCCTCGTCCTCGTCGTCATCCTCCGAGCGGGCACGGCGCTTCTTGCGGCGGGTGTCCGTGCGGTCCTCGACCTCGGGATCCTCTTCGGCTTCCTCATCGGGTTCCTCGACGACCTCGTCGTCGTCGAGCTCTTCGATTTCGGCTTCTTCGGTGAAGCCCTCATCCTCGACGAAGTCCTCGTCGAGTTCGTCATCTTCAGGAATCACGTCGGCCATGGGGTCCTCGGGAGAGTCGGTCGGATCGGTCGGTTGCATCGCGCAGGAACCGCGGCGGATCATACGCGCAACGAGCCCGAAAACCGACAATCCGACGAACGAAATTCGAAACAGCCCCGTCCACGTGGTCCCCGGTCCCGTTCAGGGTGCGACCGGATGCCTGCGCTGTTCGGCTCGACGTTCGGCGTCGAGACGTCCCAACGCGGGTTCGTCGGACAGGTCGACGTGTTGCATCATGCGGGCCACGGCGGGGTGCCCTGCCCGGTGTTCGATCAGCTCGTACATGCGTTGCGCGACCCGGCGGTACGCGGGGTGCCCCTGGGGGGTGGTGCGCAGTTCGATGAGGTGCATCGCCGATCGGGCGTTGAGCTGGAGCACGAACCGCACGTGGTACGCGAGCGCGACCGCGTACGGTGCCTGGGCCGGGAACGGTCCGATGAGCGCGTCGTGCAGGCCCGCGGAGCGCTCCATCGCCTCGTCGAAGCGTGCGGTCAACCCGGCGGCGTCGACCGCCTCCGGACGGGTGTAGCCGTGACGCGGACTGAGCGGCTGCCACTCGACGGTCAACATCCGGTGGCGTTGCAGATCCCGGAACGCCCCGTAGTCGGTCAGGATGTCGAAGCGGTAGTCGATGCGTTCCAGTGCCCGTCCCGGTTTGTGGCGGCGGTTGATCCGCTCCCCCACGTACGCGTCGACGACCGCGACACGTTCGGCAGCCGACATCGCCTCGACCTTCTCACGGATCCGGGGCTCGGGCAGATGTGAATACGGGTACAGCATGGCGGTGACCATCGAGATCTCCGCGTCGGGGTCGAACGAGGTCAACGTCACCGCAGCGGTGTCGTCGTCGCTCTGCTCGGAACCGAGGAGC
>CAZVFF010000328.1:0-2556 GCA_964626395.1 uncultured Iamiaceae bacterium
GGGTGCCCGAGCTGCGCCTGCAGCTGCGCAGCGGGCGGATCCCGGTGCCCGTCGCCGCCGGGTTCGACTTCGTCGACGGACGCGCCGTCGTCGACGGGATGGTCGCGGCCATGGAACGCGGACGCACCGGCAAGAACTACCTGTTGTCGGGGAATCGCATCACGATCCACGAATTGCGCCAACTCGTGCTCGCCGACGCGGCCCGGGTGTGGCCGACCCTGGACATCCCCCTACCGGTGGTCAAACCGCTCGCACCGCTGGTGGAGGCACTCACCCCGGAAGGCGCACTGCCGTTGTTCACCCGCGAGTCGCTTGACGCGTTGGAGTACTCACCGGTGATCAGCCACTACAAGGCCACCACCGAACTGGGCTACGCGGCGCGACCGATCCACACCTCGGTCGCCGACACACTGGCCTGGCTGGACCGCTCCGGCGACTGATCGGACCCACCCGGCCCCGTCGCGCCGGTGCCGTGACCTGGCCTCGGAGTACCGCGGTGACGTCCGACACATCGCTACCGGCGGTAACACTGGGGTGGGCGTTCGTGGCAGGATGCGCCGGACCCCGCACCGACCTCGGTGACCGCATCGGCCCGGTCGTGCCGTACCTGCCGGCGGTCGCCGTGGTGGTCGCGCAACTGGCCCTGTTCGGTGTCCCGACCGGCGTGTGGGCACAGGGTCTGGTCCTGGGCCTGCTGAACGCCCTGGTCGCCGTCGGACTCACCCTGGTGTGGCGATCCAACCGGGTGTTGAATTTCGCCCAGGCCGACATGGGCCTGCTGCCCGCCGCCCTCGGCGTGGCGTTCTGCGTGTTCTGGGGATGGAGCTGGTTCGCCGGGCTGGCGATCGGCCTGGCCGCCGCCGTCATCGTCGGACTCGCCGTCGAATTCGTCGTCGTCCGACGGTTCCGTGACGCGCCACGACTGACGCTGACCGTGGCCACCATCGGGGTCGCCCAGCTGTGCCTGCTCCTCGCGCTGGTCCTGCCCCGGCTCTGGGGTCAACAGGTCATCACCTCGGCGGAACGTTCCGGCTACTCGTTCCCCTGGCGGTTCTCCTTCGAGATCGGCCACACCGTGTTCCACGCCGATGACGTCGTCGCCGTGGTCGTGGCGATCGTCTGTCTCGCCGGGATCGGCCGGTTCCTGCGGTCCAGCGACACCGGGATCGCGATCCGCGCCGCGGCCGAACGCCCCTCGCGTGCCGAACTGCTCGGTGTGCCGGTGCTGCGCATGGAGCAGATCACCTGGGTCGCCGCCGCCGTGCTGTCTTTCCTGGGGGTTTTCCTGCAGGGCGCGATCCTGGGGTTCCCGCTGAACCTGTCGGTCGGGATCGTCACCCTGGTGACGGCCCTCGCCGCGGTGGTCCTCGGTGGCTTCGACCGGATCGGCCCGATCACCGCTTCGGCCGTCGCGGTGGGGGTGCTCCTGCAGGGGGTCCGGTGGCACAACCCGACCCACCCCGCGTTCACCTACGCCGTACTCGGGCTGGTGATCGCGGTGCCGATGCTGCTGCGCCGCCGCGGGCACACCCGCGCCGACCGCGACCCGGTGTCGGAGTGGTTGGCGAACCTGGAACCCCGGCCGTTGCCCGGACGACACGGCTTCCGCAGCGTCGCCGTCGCCGTGGCGGCGGTGGTCGTCGTGCTCGCCGCGCTGGCGCCCATCGGTATGGGAGAGGCCCGGCAGTTCGACCTGGCCACCCTCGCCGCGTTCGGCGTGATCGCCCTGTCGATCGCGGTGCTCACCGGCTGGGCCGGCCAGATCACCCTGGGCCAGATGGGCTTCGCCGCCCTCGGCGCCGCGCTCGGCGCGGTCGCCACGGTCACCTGGGAGCTCGACGTGACGCTGGGTCTGTTGCTCGTGCTCGTCGCCGGGGTGATCGCCGGGGTGATCGTGGGGTTGCCGTCGCTGCGCTTCAGTGGCCTGCTCCCCGCCGCGGTCACCCTGGCGTTCTCCCTGGCCGCGTCCGGCTACCTGTTCGACCCGAACCAGTTCGGCTGGATCCCCGACGGGCCGGTCGTGGCGAACAAGGCGCTCGGGGTGTGGGCGATCGACGGACCCCTCGGTGCCTACGAGTTCGCCCTCGTGGTACTCGTGGCGTGCGTGGTCGGGCTGGCAGGCATCCGGTCGTCGTCGGTGGGACGAGCCATCCGCGCCGTGCGTGACAACGACCCGGCTGCCCGCTCCTACGGGATCTCCGCGACCGTCGCGAAACTCGGTGCCTACGGGATCTCCGGTGCACTCGCCGCGGTCGGCGGGTTCCTGCTGGTCCACACCGCGCAACACTTCGACGCCGCAACCTACGGCCCCACCGAGAGCCTCACGATCTTCACCGCCTCGGTCGTCGGGGGCGTCGGCTCCCTGGTCGGCGTCCTGCTGGGGGCGGGCTGGCTGAACGGGTCCCGGTGGATGCTGACCGGCTACGGGCAGCTGGCGCCCACCGCGGTGGGGGTGCTGGTGGTGCTCTGGTTGTTCCCGGGTGGGTTCTCGTCGGTGCTGTACCGGGTGCGGGACCGGTTGTCGGCGAGCAACCCGAGCGGAAGCGCGAAGAGCAG
>CAZVFF010000329.1:0-581 GCA_964626395.1 uncultured Iamiaceae bacterium
ACGTGGGTGTGCGTTCCGTTTCCTCGACGTCGGTGGCCGAAGGCGTCCAGCCCGTTCTTTGCACCGCGGATGCCACGGGGACCCGGTCGGGGTGCAAAGAACCCGGGGGCCGATCGCATGGCGACGGATCGAGGTGGAGCGGAGCCCCGCGGACGACGCGGGCGGACGTCCGGGCCCGGTGACGGGCCGGGACGCGACCGATCGAGCGGGTCGAACCAGAACGGTCGGGCGGACCGGGCGCGGACGTTCAGTCGGGGCGTTGGACGAGACGACGACGTTGGGCCGGGTCACGGTCCGGATGGTCCGTGCGGGTGTGCGCACCCCGGGACTCGGTACGGGCCGTGGCGGCACGCACGAGCGCGGCGCCGGTGGTGCACAGGTTCACCAGCTCCCACCGTTCGGGTGTGTCGGGCGAGCCCACCCGGTCACGTACCCGGGCGATCACCGAACCGGCACGGGCCAGGCTGTCCGAGGTGCGCAACACCCCCGCATCGAAGGTCATCGCCCGCTGCAGCTCGGCCCGCAGCTTCGCCAACTCCGTGGCGTCGCAGCCCGGACCGGCGGACGTCGCGACGCCGGCG
>CAZVFF010000329.1:591-2549 GCA_964626395.1 uncultured Iamiaceae bacterium
GCGATCCCACCGGCCGATCCCCGAGTCCCTCCGGCAGCCGATACGGCTCCCCCGGGCATCGTGGCACCAGGGCCGACCGCGTCACGACCCGGGGCGCCGCCGCCGGTTCGAGCGACGACGGCGACATCGGCGGCGGCGACCACCGAACGCATCACCCCGGAGGACTCGACGGTGTGCCCGGCCAGGATCGCCTCGACCGCCCGCGGGCCGAACACGAGGCCCTCCAGCAACGAGTTCGACGCCAGACGGTTCGCGCCGTGCACCCCCGAACAGGACGCCTCGCCGGCCGCCCACAAACCGGGAAGCTCGGACGCGCCCCACAGGTCGGTCGGCACCCCACCCGACAGGTAGTGCGCCGCGGGGGCGACCGGCAACAGATCCCGGGAGGGGTCCAGACCCGCACGGGCCAGGTCGGCGGCGATGTTCCCGAACCGTTCGGCGAATCGGTCCAGGCCGGTCACGTCGAGGAACACATGGTCCGAACCGGTTTCGAGCATCACCGCCGTTTCGGCCCGGGACACCACGTCGCGGGGTTGCAGCTCGTCGACGAAGCGTTCGCCCGACGGCGTCCGCAACACCGCACCGTGGCCACGCAGTGCCTCGGTGAGCAGCGGTCGCGGCATCGACGGGACGTGCAACGCGGTCGGATGGAACTGCATGAACTCGACGTCGCACACTCCCACCCCGGCCCGCAACGCCATCGCGACCGACCCGCCGGTGGCCTGGGTCGGGTTCGTCGTGACCGCGAACAGCTGCCCCGCGCCACCGGCAGCGAGCAACACGTGATCGGCCCGCAGTTCGACGGT
Source organism: uncultured Iamiaceae bacterium (assembly GCA_964626395.1). Classification (GTDB taxonomy): domain Bacteria; phylum Actinomycetota; class Acidimicrobiia; order Acidimicrobiales; family Iamiaceae; genus JAFDWI01. The sequence continues at coordinate 1,398 of CAZVFF010000329.1, forward strand.
TTCGCCGTCGGCACGCAACGCGCGCACCCCCACGCAGCGTCGGTGTTCGACCAGCAGGTCCAACACGAGATGATGTTCGACCAGCCCGATCGGACGTGACCGGGTCGCGGTGTCCAGCGCGCGGGTGATCTCCGCGCCGGTGGCCGAACCGCCGGCATGTACGACCCGCGCGGCGGTGTGGCCCCCTTCGATCGCCAACTGCAGGGTGCCATCGGGGTCACGGTCGAACTCGGCACCCAGTCCCACCAGTGCGTCGACACGCATCGGGCCCTCGTCCACGAGGACCCGCACCGCATCCGCGTCGCAGAAGTCACCACCGGCGGCCAAGGTGTCGGCCAGGTGCACGTCGGTCGAATCTCCCGCATCGACACCGGTGACCGCGGCGACCCCTCCCTGGGCCCACCGGGTCGTGCCGTCCACCGACGCGCCCTTGGTGACGACCCGGACCGACAACCCGGCGTCGGAGGCGGCGACCGCCGCTGACAGGCCCGCCACACCCGACCCGATGATCAGCAGGTCGGTCCCCGACGTGCTCACCCGACGCCGACCACGCAACCGGGGTCGGTCGATCGACGCGGACTCGTGCATCCGGACGGGCCGGACCGGACAGGCATCGTCCCGTGCAACCGGCGGTCAGCCGGCCACGACCTCCACGTAGGGTCGGGGGTTGTCGCCGGCGGCGAGCGCCCGGGCGTCGGCTTCGGGGATCGCCCGGTTGGCGGTGTCCACGTGCACGATCGTCGGCTCGTACTCCTCCATCTCGGCGGCCGAGTAGTCGGCGTAGGAGATGATGATGACCTTGTCACCGGGGCTGACCAGCCGGGCCGCCGCGCCGTTCAGGCAGATGTCGCCGCCACCGGGGGCGCCGGAGATCACGTAGGTCTCCAACCGGCTGCCGTTGTCGATGTCGACCACGGCCACCTGCTCGTACTCGACGAGATCCGCTTCGGCCATCAGGTCCGCGTCCACCGTGATCGAACCGACGTAGTGCAGGTCCGCATCGGTGACCGTTGCCCGGTGGATCTTGGATTTCATCATGCGTCGACGCATCGTCACACCTTCCTCACTGCGGCGTCACCGCGGCGGCGACGTCACCGGTGGGTGCCGACGGGCGGTCACCCCCACGTCCTTCGTTGCATCCAGTCTGCCCAA
>CAZVFF010000330.1:0-2545 GCA_964626395.1 uncultured Iamiaceae bacterium
GTACCACGAGTCCAGAAAGTCCTCGCAGCGGTACGCGACCACCTCGCCGGGATGGAACCGACCGTCCTCGTCGGGGTGGGTCAACAGGTGGCACACGCCGCCGCAGTCGATGCAGTCGATCCGCTCGGGTACGTCGGGTTCGCCCGGTTCGTCCATGTCGGCACCATACGATGGGCGGCGTGCGAGTGGTGGCCGGTACAGCCCGTGGACGTCGACTGGAGGCCCCCGCCGGGGATCGGGTGCGACCCACGTCGGACCGGGTGCGCGAGGCGGCGTTCAACGCGTTGGCGTCGATGGGTGCCGTGGTGGGCGCCCGGGTGGTCGACCTGTTCGCCGGCAGTGGCGCGTTGGGGATCGAGGCGCTGTCGCGCGGAGCCGCCGAGGTGACCTTCGTCGAGGCGGACCGTGGTGTGCGGGAGGTGCTGACCGCGAACCTGGAACGCGTCGGATTCGACGACCCGGGCCGGGTCCGCGTCGTCGCCGGGACCGCCGAAGCCCACCTGCGCAGCGCCGGGGAGAACCGGTACGACCTGGCACTGGTCGACCCGCCGTACGCCCATGACCGATGGCCCGAACTGTTCGGGTTGCTCGAGGGGGTCGTGGCGCCAGCCGGGGTCGTCGTCGTCGAATCGGACCGGGTCGTCGACCCGGGGGAATTCGAGGCGTCCGGCTTCCGGATCTCCAGGGCGAAGCGCTACGGGGGTACCGTGTTGGGCATCAACGTCCGTACCGCCGTGTGACCCCGGAGCCGAATCGTGACGACCGTTCTCTACCCAGGATCCTTCGACCCCATCCACAATGGACACGTCGAGCTCATCGAGGTCGCGTCCAAGATGTTCTCCGAGGTGGTCGTGGCCGCGGTGCGGAACCCGCAGAAGGGCGAACCGTTGTTCAGCCTGGCCGAACGCGAGGAACTGATCGCCGAATCGACCGCACATCTGCCGAACGTGCGGGTCACGCACTTCTCCAGCCTGGTGGTGGACCTGGCCAAGGACGTCGGGGCGAACTTCATCGTCAAAGGACTGCGCGCGGTGTCCGACTTCGAATCCGAGTTGCAGCAGGCGCACATGAACCACGCGATCTCCGGGGTGCACACCGCGTTCCTGCCCACGGCCAGCACCCATTCGTTCGTCGCGTCGAAGCTGTTGCGCGAGATCTCGCGTTTCGGAGGCGACGTGTCGTCGATGGTGCCGCCCCCGGTCGCCCGCAGGCTCGCCGAGAGGAGTCCCCGTGAGTGACGACGACCGTGTCCGCAGTGAACTGACCGAGGCGATCGAGGCCGGTTCACTCAACGAGGTCGAACAGATGCTCGAACGGGCCTCGCACCATGTCGCGAACGCCCGCGCCATGCCGATGTCCGCGTCGGTGATGATCAACCGTGAAGAGCTGCTGGACCTGCTCGAGGACGCCCGGGACCGGTTGCCCGAGGAACTCAAGGCCGCCCGGTGGCTGCTCAAGGAACGCGAGGAGTTCCTGGCCCGCACCCGACGCGAAGGCGACGAGATCGTCGACCAGGCCCGTAAACGGGCCGCCCGGATGGTGGAACGTTCCGAGGTGGTCGCCCAGGCCCAACAGCACGCGCGCCGGATCGTCGAGGACGCCCAGGCCCAGGCTCGCACCACACGGATGGAATGCGAGGACTTCTGCGACCAACGGCTCGCCCAGTTCGAGATCGTGCTGGAACGCACGATGAAGATGGTCCACGCCGGACGGGAACACCTCGCCGCACCCGTACCCCACACCGGTTCGCAGCCCGCGGTCGACGCCGACGACGACACCACCGGGCGGTCCGCTGCCGCGATCACGTTCTTCGACCAGGACGCGGACGACCCGTCGTTGCCACCGCCCCCACCGCCGGGTGACGAACCGGCCGTGGAGGCGTCGCCCGGGGAACCGGCCACTCCGGAGTGACGATCCCCGGACGCCTGCGGGTCCGGGACCTGCTCCGCAGCCCCGGTGCGACCGACCGTGCCCGGGGGACCGTGGAACCCGGGGCGGTGGGTCTGACCAGCGCGGTGTTGGACGGCCCGGTCACCTACGACGTGACCGTGGAAGCCGAGGCCGGACGGATCCACCTGACCGGGACCGCCCGGGCTGCGTGGTCCGGCGCCTGCCGCCGCTGTCTGGAACCCACCGGCGGTGAACTCGAGGTGCCCGTCGACGAGATCTTCGAATCGCACCCGACCGAAGGCGAGACCTGGCCGATCGACGACGGTGAGATCGACCTGACGGCGGCGCTCACCCAGGCCCTGGTGCTGGAGTTGCCGCTGGCCCCGTTGTGCGGCCCCGACTGCGCCGGACCGGACCCGGACCGGTACCCGACCGCCCCGGTGCGCGACGACGAACCCGACGCCGAACCCCCGGCCGACCCGCGTTGGGCGGCACTGCAGGGCCTACGACTGGACGACGACGAATGAGGAGTGTGCGGTGACCGAGGGGGATGTGCAGATCCGGTGGACCAGCGGTGGGGTGCCCCACATCCGCGCGGACGACTGGTACGGACTGGGGTTCGGCCAGGGCCACGCGTGCGCCCGGGACAACATCG
>CAZVFF010000331.1:0-2540 GCA_964626395.1 uncultured Iamiaceae bacterium
CCGGACCCCGAATGCGTGAACGGCCACGGCGAGGTCGCGTTGATCCGTGCGGAGCGCGCCGGTGTGGAGCGGCCCCACGTCGGCCCCGGGCACTCCAAACCCACCCGGGTACGGCTCGGCGAGAAACCGGACGCCGTCGCGGCGCGGTGAGCCTCACCGACCCGATCCGTCTGGGCGAACACCACGCACCGAACCGGTTGGTGTTCGGGCCGCACGAGACGAATCTCGCCCGTGGACGTGCCGTGTCCGATCGGCACGTCGCCTACTACGCGCGCCGTGCCGCCGGCGGTGCCGGGTTGATCGTCACCGAGGAGGCCTCGGTCCACGAATCGGACTGGCCGTACGAACGTGCCCCGTTGGCCACCGAATCGGCACCGGGTTGGCAGTCGGTCGCCGAGGCCGTGCGGGCCACCGGAACCGGGACCCTCGTTCTCGCCGGGCTCGGCCACGCCGGTGGTCAGGGATCGTCGGCCTACAGCCAGCGCCCGCTGTGGGCACCGTCGCGGGTGCCCGAGGTGAACACCCGCGAGGTCCCCAAGTGGATGGAGGCGACCGACATCGCCGCCGTGGTCGACGGATTCTCCCTCGCGGCGGGGCTCGCGGCACGCGCCGGGCTGGACGGAGTCGAGGTGAACGCCGGGCAGTTCTCACTGGTCCGCCAGTTCCTCTCCGGGCTGACGAACATGCGCGACGACGACTGGGGCACCGACAAACTGCGGTTCGCCCGTGACGTGCTGGTCGCCGCCCGCCACGGCCTGGACACCGGCACCCGCCACGGCCCGTCCAAGCTGCTCGGGCTGCGGCTGAGTTGCGACGAACTGGCCCCGTGGGCGGGCCTGACCCCCGAATCCGCAGCGGAGGTCGCCGTCGCGTTGGCACCGATGGTCGACTACCTGGTGGTGGTACGCGGCGCGATCTTCACCGCGTCCGCCACCCGGCCCGACTTCCACGAAGCCGAGGGGTTCAACCGCGAACTGTGCGCCTCGGTCCGGACCGCCCTGCGTGACGCCGGTTCACAGGTCCCGGTCGTGTTGCAGGGGTCGGTCGTGGACCCGGCCATGGCCGACGCCGCGCTGGACGGCGACGTGTGCGACCTGGTCGAGATGACCCGCGCCCAGATCGCCGACGCCGCACTCGGCGCGAAGGTCGCCGCGGGACGGGCCGGACAGGTCCGGCCGTGCGTGCTGTGCAACCAGATGTGCCAGGTGCGCGACCCGCGCAACCCGATCGTGTCGTGCATCGGGGACCCCTCGGCCGGCCACGAAACCGACGACCCCGCCCCGGTGGCCGACGACGTCGTCGACCCGGTCGGGTCGTCGGCCGGACCCGACGTGCTGGTCGTGGGCGCGGGACCGGCCGGTCTGGAGGCCGCCCGGGTCGCCGCGTTGCGTGGCCACCGGGTGCGGGTCCACGAGGTGACCGACCGTCCCGGCCTTCGTACCCGTTTCCCGGTGCCCCGATCGGGCAACCCGGTCCTGGTGCGCCTGACCGACTGGCTGGTCGCCGAATGCGAACGGCTCGGTGTGACGATCGTGACCGATCACGCGGTCACCGCCGCGGAGCTCGAACGTGCCCGCACCGACGGTGTCGCCGTGATCCTCGCCACCGGATCGGTCGACGGCACACCCGGCTACACCATCACCACCGGCGGTGAGGACCGGATCGTGTCCGCCGCGGACCTGTGCGCCCACTGGGCATCGGCCGACGACGGTGCTCCGACGTTCCCCGGCGAGGACGCCGCACCCGAAGGCGCACCGGAGACCATCGTCGTGCTCGACCCGATCGGCGGTCCGATCGGTGTCGCCGTCGCCGAAGCCCTCACCGCCCGACCGGCGGCGACGGTCCACCTGGTCACCCAGGACCATCTGGCGGGCAACGAACTCGCCCGCAGCGGCGACCTGGCACCGGCGAACGCACGGTTGCAGCAGGCCGGAGTGATCATCGATCGGCGCACGATCCCCCGACGGATCGGCAAGTTCACCCGGTCCGCCTACGTCCGGGTCACCCTGGAGGACCGTTTCACCGGTGCGACACGCAGCATCGAGGCCCAACGGGTCGTCGATGCCGGTTTCCGTCTCCCGGACACCGCGCTCTTCGATGCAGTGGGGCAGACCGGGATGATCGTCGGAGACGCCGTGGCACCGCGCACCGTCCACGAGGCGATCCTCGAAGGGCGCCGGGCCGCGGTCGCCGTCGGCGGGGGAGGGGACCGATGAGCGGTGAACTGTTGTACACCCCGCTGCGGATCGGGCCGGTCACCGTCGCGAACCGGATCGTGTTCTCCGCCCACCTCACCAACTACGCCGAAGACGGCAGACCCAGCGAACAACACGCCGCCTACTACGCCGAACGGGCCCGTGGCGGCACCGGGCTGATCATCACCGAGGAACACTCCACCCACCCGACCGACTGGCCGTACGAGAAACTCATCCACGGGTTCGACCCGGCCGTGCTGCCCGGGTACCGGCGCATCACCGACGCGGTCCACGAACACGGCACCCCGATCTTCGCCCAGATCAACCACAACGGCGGCCAGGCGT
>CAZVFF010000332.1:0-2500 GCA_964626395.1 uncultured Iamiaceae bacterium
TCCCCGTCGCCGACGCGTCCGCCGGGGTGGGGATCAACGCGCTCATGCGGTCGGTGGGAACCACCAGCGCGGGTGCGGTGATGGCCGTGGTGTTGACCGCCAGCACCGTGTCGGTCGGCGGCGGGGTGCTGGTGCCGAGCCACGGCGCGTTCCGGGCGTGTTTCATCATCGCCGGTGTCGCCGCGTTGGCGTCGGTGGTCCTGACCCTGTTGATCCCCCGGTCCGCCGGAGGCGCGGTCGACCGCACGTCCGGACCCACCACCGATGCCGCGGCGTCCGGGGACGTCCCGACCCGTGCCGCCGTCGGGGTCGCTTCGCCCGTGCGCGGCTGAAGCGCGGCGTGGTTGGGTCTGGCCGGCTGGCCGCTGGGGAGCAGCGACGGCGCGTCGGCGGGCAGGTCCCGGACCGTGTCGTCCCACAGTTCGATGGTCTGGGTGATCCAGAACACCATGAACTCGAACAACAACAACGCTTCGAGCACCAGCGCACCGTGGCGCCACGAGTCGATCGCCAACGCTGCCGCGCCCACCCCGAGGAAGGTGGCGACCATCGAGGCGGCGATCACCGTGTACGCGACCCGGTAGGCGGGCGGGCAGCCGGTACCGCGAGCCCGGTCGGCGCCCCACGCGTTGAACAGCACGGTCGCGGTCATACCGATGAACGCCGCGAACGCGGCGATGTTGTGGGCGTGGGTCCGGAACCCGTCGGGTGCGACCAGGAACGTGACCAGCCCGACCACGTACGCGGTGACCAGCAAAGCGAAGCCGGTCCACATGACCGTCGACATCGCCCGCGCGGCGATCCGCCAGGCCACCGCCACGGCCAGGGTCGCCGCCGCGGCGATGAAGAACGCGACCATGGCGTTGGTGACCGCGGCATCCAGCTGGGCCGGGCTCGGCACGTTCGCGGCGCTGCACACCGCCGTTGTGCCCGGTGGCCGGGTGGGGACGAGCGCGACGACGAAGGTCATCGCCCCGGCCACGTCGAGTGCGACGTCTTCCAGGTCGGTGTTGCCGCGGTACACGATCAGGCACGTGCCCAGCGCGAGCAGCGCGCCGACGAGCACGGTGCGGGCCGAGGTGAACCAGTAGCCGCTGATCGAGGTTTCGAAACAGACCCCGCCGGGTGCGGTCAGGGCGCGTTGGAGCACCGCCACGAACAGGAGCACCAGGACCAGCACCATCGCCAGACGCAGTTCCCGGTAGGTGCCGAGCAGGTCGGCGCGCGACACGCTCGACTCGGCGGCCATGTCAGGATCCGGCGCCGGTGACCCGGCGGATCAGTGCCGTCTCGGCCGGGTCGTGGGGGCTCCCGTCGGCGTGGAGCAGTTCGTGGAACCACGGCGTGTCCTCGGTGGACCTGCGCAGCCACGACGTCCACGGGTAACGGGTCTGGGTGCGGCCGTCGACCAGTCCCCAGCACCAGGCGCCGACGCCGCGGTCGGCGAACACCTCGATCAGGTCCACCGTGGACCCGGTCGCCCGGGCGAGCCACTCGGTGCACAGCAGCGGCCGGTCGTACGCGGTCAGGTGGTCGATGGCGGCGGTCAGACGTTTGCGTCCGGCGTAGCTGTGGAACGAGATCACATCGGAGCGTGCCAGCATCGTCCGGTTGATCGTCGACACGCGTTCGGCGGCGCCGGAGACCCCGACGAACACGCCGGCGGTGAGCGGCTGGTCGGGGTCGACGACGGTCGCCCAGTCGAAGATCCGGTTCAACAACCGGTCCGCTCTGGTGGTCTTGTGCGGGATCTCCATGCGCGACCACGACACCGCGTTGCGTTGATCGGGTTCGTTGAACAGGTCCCACGCGTGGATCCGATCATCGGCGGCGAACCGGCCGATGATGGTTTCCACATACGGGCGCAACGCGTCCCAGCGGGTCTCGTCGGCGAGCACCGCGGCGCCGGGACCCTGCACCCAGATCGAGTTGTGCACCCCGGGCCGGGGGTCGGGTTGGGGCCCGGGGCGGGGGTGGGGGTGCCACACCCCGTCGAAGAGCACCGGCATCACGCCGATGCCGTGCCCGGCGGCGATGTCGAGCACCCGGTCGACCCGGTCGACGAACGCGTCACCGTCGGTCTGGAACACCAGGTCGTGCAGGAACAACCGGATCGAGTTGAAGCCGAGTTCGGCGGCCCAGCCCAGTTCGCGGTCGATGGTGGCCGGGTCGAACGTGTCCGCCTGCCACAGTTCCAGCTGGTTGCCGGCGGTCGACGGCGTGAAGTTGCAACCCACCAGCCAACCGACCCGGGTCTGCCACTGCCGTGCCCGGGCGGTGTCCCAACGTGCGGTGGAGGCGACCGGTCGGGCGGTGTGGAACGGGTCGACGGCCTTGACCGTGTCGATGGCCTGGGCGGCGAACGCACGCAGGGGGTGCACCATGGGCCGAGTCTCCCACGCCGTCGACGTGCTCGGCCGTCAGTTCCCGGCGAGTGGTGGCAGGGCCGGGACGACCTCGTCGGCGCCGACGATCGGGGCCAGACGGGTGAGCACCCACC
>CAZVFF010000333.1:0-2490 GCA_964626395.1 uncultured Iamiaceae bacterium
AGTGGTCGCCTTCGAACGTGAAGGTCTCGCCCGACGGGGTGTCCCACAGGCCCGTGATGATCTCGAACTGTTCCTCGAGCCGGTCGAACCGCTCGCGCACCGACGGAAAGCCGATCCCGTAGTGGGTGTGTTCGGCCTCGTACCAGCCGGCACCCAGGCCGAGTTCGATCCGGCCGTTGCTCATCTCGTCGACGGTGGCCACGGTGATCGCCAGCGGCCCGGGCAGGCGGAACGTGCCGGCGGTGACCAGCGTGCCCAGACGGATGGTGGAGGTGTCCCGGGCCAGTCCGGCCAGGGTGGTCCAGGCGTCGGTGGGGCCGGGCAGGCCGGTCACGTCACCCATCTTGGTGTAGTGGTCGGAACGGAAGAACGCCCCGAATCCGAGCGCTTCGGCGTAGCGGGCGACGGTCAGCAGGTCGGTGTAGGTGGCCCCCTGCTGGGGTTCGGTGAAGATGCGCAGCTCCATGCCGTCAGGCTAGGTGACCCCACGCGTCGCCCACTGCTGAAATTCGGAGCGGAATCGTCACCGGCGGGTCGAAACGCTCCGAATTTCGGTGGTGCGGGCGGGCCGAAGGGAGGGCGCCCGTGGTCGTATGCTGCGGACCATGCGCTGTGACGTCGTGGCCATCGGAACCGAACTGCTGCTCGGCCAGGTGGTGGACACGAACTCCGCGCACATCGGCGAACAGCTCGCTCTGTCCGGGATCGACTCGCGGTTCCAGGTCAAGGTGGGCGACAACTTCCAGCGTGCCGGTGACGCGATTCGGGCGGCACTCGCCCAGGCCGACGCGCTCATCATCTGTGGCGGGCTGGGCCCCACCCAGGACGACATCACCCGGTCGGTACTCGCCGACGTGATGGGGGTCGAACTGGTCCGCGACGAGGCACTGGTGGACGTGATCCGCGAGATGTTCGCGGCGCGCGGTCGCCGCATGCCCGACAACAACCTGCTCCAGGCCGACGTCCCCGAGGGGGCGATCGTGATCCCCCAGACCCGGGGCACCGCACCCGGGTTGATCTGCCCGGTCCGTCTGCCGGGAGACGACGCCGAGAAGGTCGTCTACGCCGTGCCCGGCGTGCCCCACGAGATGGCCGACATGCTCCAGCGGGCCGTGTTGCCGGACCTGCGTCGCCGCCAGGGTGGCGCGTTCGCGATCTGGTCACGCACCCTGCGCACCTGGGGGGAATCCGAATCGGGTCTGGCCGAACGCCTGGCCGGACCCATCGCCGAACTGGACGAGTCCGGTGCGGCGACGATCGCATTCCTGGCCTCGGGCGTGGAGGGGATCAAGGTGCGGGTGACGGCTCGTGCAGTGGACCTGCCCGCCGCGCGCCACGCGGTGGATGCGGTGGCCGACCGGTTACGCGACGACCTGGGACGCATCGTGTTCGGTGAGGACGACGACACGATGGAGTCGGTGGTGCTCGACCTGTTGCGCGCCCGTGGCGCGTCGTTGGCGGTGGCCGAATCGATGACCGGCGGCATGATCACCGCCCGGCTGACCGACGTGCCCGGATCCTCCGACGTGTTGCGTGGCGGTGTGGTCTCCTACGCCACCGCGGTGAAACAGCACGTGCTGGATGTGCCAGAGGGACCCGTGGTGTCCGCCGAGGCTGCCCGTGCGATGGCCACCGGTGTCGCACGGGTCCTGGAAGCCGACGTCGCCCTGTCGATCACCGGGGTGGCGGGCCCGGCCGAACAGGACGGCCAACCGCCTGGCACGGCGTTCGTAGGCTGGGTGATCGACGGGAACGTACACAGCCGGCGCTTGTCGTTGTTCGGCGACCGTCGCCGCATCCGTGCCTACGGCACGATCAGCGCCCTGGACGTTCTCCGCCACGCCCTGGTCGGGGACTGAGCACGGGACGGCCGGAGTCCCCTTCCGGTCGTTGACCGAACGGGTGTTCGGGAACTACAGTGCTGTCATTCGCCTTCGAGCCCGACACCGTTCCGGCGGTGCAGGTCCGTCGAGAATGTCACACCCGGTTCCTAGGGTGACCCCATCGAATCGCTGCCACCACGTGCAGCCCACACCGTGAACGATCCGCCTCGCTCCCGCAATGGAGACGGCGGACGGAAAGACAGGAAGGTACCAAGATGAAGGACGGACGCTCGGTCGATCGGGACAAGGCGCTGGAGATGGCGCTCGGCCAGATCGAGAAACAGTACGGCACCGGTTCGGTCATGAAGATGGGGGAGAAGGGTTCGATGCAGGTCGAATCCATCTCCACCGGTGCGCTCGCGTTGGACCTGGCGCTCGGTGTGGGCGGACTGCCCCGTGGGCGCGTGGTGGAGATCTACGGTCCCGAATCGTCGGGGAAGTCCACGCTCGCCATGCACGTGGTCGCCGAGGCCCAACGCAACGGCGGTGTGTGCGCCTACATCGACGCCGAACACGCCATGGATCCCGTCTACGCGTCGAACATCGGCGTGGACACCGACGAGTTGCTGATCTCCCAGCCCGACACGGGTGAGCAGGCGCTCGAGAT
>CAZVFF010000334.1:0-2478 GCA_964626395.1 uncultured Iamiaceae bacterium
GACTTCGGGAGGTCGTCGACGCAGAGCGCATCCGACCTCCCGAGGCTCGGGCGCCCGGGTGGTCACGCGGGGTCGGTCCGGGATCGCTCGTGGGGTTCGGTCGTACCGCCGGGTCCGGCCCGGGCCGAACGTGTCGGACGCGCCGGAACCGGGCGATGACGAATGCTGCCGCCGAGGTCAGCCGAGGTCGTCGAAGGTGATCGTCGCGATCTGTTCGACCTCGGGGCGTTCCAGGGTGTCGAATTCCCCGTCCTTGCCGCTGACGAAGAAGGCCGTGTCCCAGAAGAGGATCATCAGCTTGTTGTCGAACGCATCGGCGACGAAGATCGCCTGGTCGCCGATGCCGTCGACGTCGGCGTGTTCGAACCCGCTCATGGTGTCCGACCGGGAGATTTCCTCGAGGCTTTCGAACAGGTCGGCCCCGGCGGGCTCATCGGTCTCCGGGTCGAGCAGCATCTCGACGACGATGATGCCACCGTCGTCCATGTCGAACACGCACGAGGCCGTGGCGTATTCGACGTCGTCGATGAAACCGATGCCGCCACGTGCAGCAATTTCGGTGATCGTGGTGCCGGTCACTTCGGTGTAGAAGTCCTCGGGGACCGCTTCGCAGAACTCTTCGTCGAACAGGATGTCCTCGGTCTCGACGAGGTCGTCGGCGTCGATGTCGACGTCGACATCATCGGCTTCGACGGTGCTGGTTTCGGCGGGCTCTCCGGCGGCGGCGACGGTGGTGGTGGGGTCTCCGGATGCATCGGAATCGCCACTGGATCCACAGGCGGTGAGCACGAGCGCCGCCGCGAACAACAGCGCGACGACGCGACTTCTCCGGGAGGAACAGGTAACGGACATCGAACTCCTTGAAAGGGGGATCGGCCCGCACTGTCGGTGAGCGCCCAGGACGCGGGATGGAATTGTCGAAGGCGGCAAGCTAGTCCAACGCCGGGTGTCGGTATGCCCGTGCCTGGACTCGGCCCGTTCGGGCCTCTTGTGGTGATCGGGTTTCGGGGTCGGGGATCCAGCATCGGGTGAGCCATCGCCATGATGTTCGACGTATCCGTCCGAATGCACCTCGACGAGACGACGACCCGACTCGTCCCGGAGCGGTGACGCTGGTCCGGAGCCGACCGATGGCGGCAGCGGAACTTCAGGTACCGCGTCGGACGTTCCCGCGGGTGATGCTCGGCCCAGGGGCCATCCCTGACAGCATGGGTCCGTGCCCGATCCGACCCGTCCCACCGCGCCCGGTGGCGTAGCCGCTGCTCGTGGTGGGTGCCGGTGATCGTCGTCGACGCCGGCGTGCTGGTCGCCGGGACGACCGGCGGCGGTCCGGCCGGTGAGTTGATGGCCGCCGAGGATCTGCACGCACCCCACGGGGTGGGCCTCGAGGTCACCGCACGCCTGGGCCGCCTCGTCGATGACGGGCACATCGACGCCGGCACGGCCGGCGCGGCCCTGGAGGTGCTGGAACATTTCGGCATCGCGTGGCATCCGGGCCTGCAGCTGCTCCCGCGGGTCCTCGAGCTGCGCCCCCACGCGGCCGCGTACGACGCCGCCTGTGTCGCCCTCGCCGAAACACTCGGCGTGGGACTGGCGACCACCGGGGCGCATCTCGCGCAGATCCCCGACCTCGGTTGCCCGGTGACGGTGCTGACCGACTGAACGACCGTCGGCCGGCGGCGGAACCGGACACTCCGGACCTCGCGGCCCGGTCCGGTGGGACGCAACGGGTCCGGCACCCACCCTGTGCCGTGGGGTGGGGCGGCGATCAGCCTCCGGCGAGACGGGCCGCGATGAGCGACGTTTCCCATACCGGCGCGAACGGTGGCGAGTAGGCGAGGTCCAACTGCGTGAAACCGGCAACGTCCATGCCGTTCCACACCGCGACGGCCAACGCGTCGATCCGTTTGCCCGACTCGGGCCCGCCGACGATCTGGGCGCCCAGGATCCGCCCGCCGGTGCGTTCGGTGACCAACTTGAGGGTCATGCGGTCCGCGCCGGGGAAGTAGTCGGCCCGGGTGTCGCCGGTGACCACGGTGCCGACCACGTCGAACCCGGCGGCTTCCGCGTCGTGGGTGTTCAGGCCGGTGCAGGCGATCTCGACGTCACCGAAGCGGGTGATGGCCGTGCCGATCACCCCTTCGAACCGGGCGTCGCCACCGGCGATGTTGGTCCCGGCCACCCGGCCGTGCTTGTTCGCGTGCGTGCCCAGGCCCACCCATGCCGGGGCGTTCGAGACCCGGTGCAGGCTCTCCGAGCAGTCACCGACCGCCCAGACCCCTTCGAGGTTCGTGGCCCGGCGGCCATCAGCGGCGATCGCGCCGGTCGGCCCGATGTCGATCCCGGCGTCCCGGGCGAGGTCGGCAGCGGGCCGCACCCCCAGGCACAGGATCACCAGGTCCGCGTCGACGGACCCTGCGTCGGTCTCCACGGACCGCACCCGCCCGTCACCGTCCACGCCGAAGCCCTCCACCGCGG
>CAZVFF010000335.1:0-2465 GCA_964626395.1 uncultured Iamiaceae bacterium
CCACGCCAGGGATCCGGTGTGGCCGAGCCGTGACCAGAGCTCCTCGGCGATGTGGGGTGCGAGCGGGGCGAGCAACAGCACCATCGGTTCGATCGCGTCGCGGGGCACGCCGTCGGGGAACGCGCCGATCAGGTGGTTGTTGTACTCGGTCAGGCGTGCCACGACCGTGTTGAACTTCCGCTCGGAGTATCCGTGTCGGGCCGTGTCGATCGTGTGGTGCAACGCGCGCAGCGTCACGTCGGCGGCGGCGTCGGCGGCCACGGTCACCTCGCCGGTGTCCTCGTCGACGACGTTGCGCCAGATCCGTTGCAGCAACCGGTGCACGCCGATCACGTCGCGGGTGTTCCAGGGCCGGCTCTGGTCGAACGGGCCGGTCGACATCTCGTACAGGCGCAGGGTGTCGGCACCGTACGCGTCGTACATCTCGTCGGGGGTGACCGAGTTCTTCAGGCTCTTGCCCATCTTGCCGTACTCGCGCTCGACCGGCTCCCCGTCGTGGGTGAAGGTCCCGTCGGGGCCCTCGACGACCTCGTCGGCCGGTACGTGGAAACCGCGGGCGTCCAGGTAGGCGAACGCCTGCACGTAGCCCTGGTTGAACAGCCGGTGGAACGGTTCGCGGGACGACACGTGGCCAAGGTCGTAGAGCACCTTGTGCCAGAACCGGGCGTACAGCAGGTGCAACACGGCGTGTTCGACACCGCCCACGTACAGGTCGACCCCGCCCGAATCACCGGGGTTGCGGGGACCCATCCAGTACGCCTCGATCCCGGGATCCACGAAGGCGTCGTCGTTGGTGGGGTCCAGGTACCGCAGCTCGTACCAGCACGAGCCCGCCCACTGGGGCATCGTGTTCGTCTCACGGCGGTACGTGCGGGGCCCGTCGCCCAGGTCCAGGGTCACCGCGACCCAGTCGGTGTTGCGGGCCAGGGGTGGTTCGGGGAGGGCGTCGGGGTCGTTGGAGACCCGTGGGGTGAAGTCGTCGACTTCGGGCAACAGCACCGGCAGCTGGTCCTCGGGTACGGCATGGGGCGAGCCGTCGTCGTCCCAGACGATCGGGAACGGTTCGCCCCAGTAACGCTGGCGGGAGAACAACCAGTCCCGCAGCTTGTAGGTGACCGTGGCCCGTCCGGTCCCCTGCAGGCCCAACCATGCGGTGATCGCCGCTTTCGCGTCGGGAACGCCCAGACCGTCCAGCGAGACGTCGTCGTTCGCGGAACCCACCGCGACGCCGTCGCCGGTGAACGCGTCCGGCCAGGCGCCGATGGGCGCATCGGGTTCCAGTCCGTGGTCGCTGAACCATTCCGTCGGCGGGTGGACGACCTCGACGATGCCCAGACCGAAGGCCTTCGCGAACGCGAAGTCCCGTTCGTCGTGGGCGGGCACGGCCATGATCGCACCGGTCCCGTACCCGGTGAGCACGTAGTCGGCGATGAACACCGGCACCGGGTCGCCGTTCACGGGGTTCGTCGCGAACGACCCGGTGAACACCCCGGTCTTGGTGTCGCCGGTCTGACGGTCCCGTTCGGAACGACGCGCGGTCGACGCACGGTACGCGGCGACCGCCTCGGCGGGATCCGTGCCGCCGCCGGTCCATTCGACCGGTGTGCCCTCGGGCCAGGCGGCCGCCGTCCAGGCGTCGACCAGCTCGTGCTCGGGGGCCAGCACCACGTAGGTGGCGCCGAACAGGGTGTCCGGGCGGGTCGTGAACACCTCGATGGCCGGGGCGCCCGCCTCGGAGGTGAACGCCACGGTCGCCCCGGTGGAGCGGCCGATCCAGTTGCGTTGCATCAACTTGATCGGTTCGGGCCAGTCCAACAGGTCCAGGTCGTCGAGGAGTCGTTCGGCGTAGGCGGTGATCCGCAGCATCCACTGGCGCAGGGGGCGCCGGACCACCGGGAAGTTGCCTCGTTCGGAACGCCCCTCGGCGTTCACCTCCTCGTTCGCGAGCACCGTGCCCAGGCCCGGGCACCAGTTGACCGGTGCTTCGGAGACGTAGGCGAGACGGTGCGCGTCGACCACACGGCGTCGATCGGCCTCGCCGAGATCCGTCCAGGTCGCGCCGTCGGGCATCGTGCCCGGGTCGGGTTCCCGTTCACCGGCGTCCAGTTCGGCCACCAGTTCGGCGACCGGCCGGGCCCGCTGCGCGGTGGCGTCGTAGAACGAACCGAACAGTTGCAGGAAGATCCACTGGGTCCAGCGGTAGTAGTCGATGTCGGTGGTGGCGATCACCCGACGTCGGTCGTGGCCCAGGCCCAGGCGTCCGAGCTGGCGGGACATGTTCGCGATGTTCGCTTCGGTGGTGGCACGGGGGTGCCGACCGGTTTCGATCGCGTACTGTTCGGCGGGCAGACCGAACGCGTCGTAGCCCATCGTGTGCAGGACGTTGTGTCCGGTCATCCGCATGAATCGGGCGTACACGTCGGTGCCGATGTAGCCGAGCGGGTGGCCGACGTGCAGGCCGACGC
>CAZVFF010000336.1:0-2464 GCA_964626395.1 uncultured Iamiaceae bacterium
AACCGACCTGGCCCTCCTTGAAGCCCTCGGTGACCAGTTCGTTCCCGGCCATCAGCCGGATCGTCGTCGCCAACGACGCCGGGCCGTCCGCGACCTGCACCAACGCCGAGACGACGTCGAGGTCCAACGAACGCGGATAGACCTGCCCGACGTTGTCGAGTGTGCGGGCGAAGCCCAGGTGGTTCGCCACCTGGGCTTCGAGTTCGTCGACCGCCGCGGCCGACCCGAGCAGGTCGGCCATGTCCTGACGGGTGCCGACCGGACCCTTGATCCCCCGCAGCGGGTAGCGGGCGATCAGGTCGTCGAGGCGTTCCAGGGCGACGAGCAGTTCGGTGCCGAAATTGGCGAACCGTTTCCCCAGCGTGGTCGCTTGCGCCGCCACGTTGTGGGACCGCCCCACCATGACGGTCTCGGCGTGCTCGGCCGCGCGGGCCGCCAACCGGGCGAGCACCGCGACGACCCGGGCACGGACCAGCTCCAGCGAACGGCGGATCTGGAGCTGTTCGACGTTCTCGGTCAGGTCACGCGAGGTCATGCCCTCGTGGATGTGCTCGTAACCGGCGAGCGCGCAGAACTCCTCGATACGGGCCTTGACGTCGTGGCGGGTCACCCGTTCCCGCGCGGCGATCGAGTCCAGGTCGACGTCGTCGAGCACCGATTCGTAGGCCTCGATCGCCTCGGCGGGGATGTCGACGCCGGCGTCGCGTTGGGCGCGGGCCACGGCCAACCACAGCCGTCGCTCGAGCACGACCTTGCCGGCCGGTGACCACAGGTCGGTCATCGCGGTGGATGCGTAACGGGATGCGAGGACGTTGGGCAGTTGCACGACGCCCACGGTACCGGGCGGGTCCCGACGGCACGGTGCCGGCGGGGCCGTGAACGCCACCGGAACCGGTCGATCGGGCACCCGCCTCCCGGACCGATCGGTCCCGACCGGGGAGGTCGGATGTGTGGGCAATCCGACCCATTTGGGTCAAGGACCGGCCGAGGGACGACGACGATGGGTAGTGTCCCGCCTGGTGAGGGCGACCCCGGAGGAGCGAACGTGTCGGATACCTGTGTGAAGCATTCCTTCGAGACTGCCGTGGGTGTCTGCCGCCAGTGTCGCAATTCGTACTGCGCCGAATGTCTGATCTACGCGTTCGGTCCGGACAAACCGCCCTATTGCGTGACCTGCGCGCTCAACGCCGCCGGGGTGCGCCACCAGGGCGCGACACCGAACCCGAAGAAGCGCCGTCGGGGGTTGTTCCGTCGCAAACCGGTGACCGATGACGGACCGGCACCCGAGCCCGGGTTCGACGATATCCACATCGAATTGCCCGAACGGGCGACCGACCCCGAGGTGACCCGGCACGTCAACCGGCGACGGATCGACCCCGAGGTGTTGGCGATGGTCGAGGCCGCTGAACTCGCCGAAGAACCCGACAAGTCCGAGCCGGTGACCTTGGCGACGCTGCCACGCGCAGGCGACACCGACACACCGTTCGGATCGTCCGAATCGGCACCGTGGCCCGAAGGAACCGTCGACGAGGACCCGTGGTCCCAGGGCTCCACGGGACGGGCGTTCTGAGCAACGCCGGGGTGTCGGCGGCCCGCCGAACGTGGGAACTCCGGGCCGGTCAGTACTCGGCGGCGACGTCGGTGCGGTGGTGCATGCCGGGCCAGGAGATCTGCCCGAGCGCCGCGTAGGCACGGTCACGCGCTTCGGCGAGTGAATCGCCGAAACCGCAGACGTTCAGCACCCGCCCACCCGCGGTGACCAGGTTGCCGTCGTCGTCGGCGCCGACGCCTGCGCCGAACACGGCGGCGCCCGGCACGGCGATGGCGTCGTCGTGGCCGGCGATCACGTCACCGGTCCGGGGCGTCGCCGGGTAGCCCTCCGAGGCGGCGATGACCGTGACCGCCGCGCCGTCGTCGAAGGTGGGTTCTCCCTGCAGTTCACCGGCAGCGGCGGACGCCAGCAGGTCGGCCAACGACGAGGTCAACCGTGGGAGCACCACCTGGGCTTCGGGGTCACCGAAGCGCACGTTGTACTCGATGAGTTTCGGTCCGTTCGCGGTGAGCATCAGGCCCGCGTACAGCACGCCGCGGTAGTCGATGCCACGCAACCGCAGCGTCGCGAGCGTCGGGATGACGATCGACCCCATGATCTCGGTGAGGATCTCGTCGGTGACCTCGGGAACCGGGGAGAACGCGCCCATGCCACCGGTGTTGGGTCCGGTGTCGGCGTCGCCGACCCGTTTGAAGTCCCGCGCCGGGGCGAGCGCCACGGCACGGGTCCCGTCGCAAACCGCGAGCACCGACAGTTCGGTACCGACCAGACCCTCTTCGATGACGATCCGTCGCCCCGCGTCGCCGAAGGCCTCACCGGACAACTTGGCGCGCACATCCGCCTTGGCGGCTTCCAGGTCGGTCGTGACCAGCACGCCCTTTTCCAGCGCCAGCTCCGCAAATTCACGCGCGG
>CAZVFF010000337.1:0-2443 GCA_964626395.1 uncultured Iamiaceae bacterium
ATCTCCGACATCGACCTGTTCGAGGTGAACGAGGCGTTCGCGTCGGTCGTCGCCGCCTGGCAGAAGGAGTTCGACGTGCCGTGGGACAAGGTCAACGTCAACGGCGGCGCGATCGCGTTGGGTCATCCCCTGGGTTGCTCGGGCGCCAAGCTGATGGCGACCCTGCTCAACGAGCTGGAGCGCACCGGCGGCCGCTACGGCCTGCAGACCATGTGTGAGGGCGGCGGCCAGGCCAACGTCACCATCATCGAACGGCTGGACTGAACCGGCCCCGGGTGTGCCGGGACCGGCGAACGGTCCACGGTCACCCCGGATGTGTTCTCGACGGGAGCGTCGGCCCTGCACGGGTCGGCGCTCCCGTCGCGTCCGGGCGGCCACGCCCGGCCCGTCACATCCGATGACGAATCCGGCCACGGATGTGTCCGGTGGGGAGCCGCCCGTCGTAGCGTGTGGGGGTGCCCCTCGCGTTGAAGATCGGAGTCGCGGTTCTCGCCGCGTACGTGATCTTCCGGGTCGGTCTGGCGGTGCTACGCACGTTGGCGAGCCCACCGCCCGCGCCACCGCCACCGGGTGAACTCCGGCGGGTCCGGTTGGTCTACCGCTGTGCGGTGTGCGGCACCGAACTGCAGATGAAGCTCGCGAACGACGAGGTCCCCGAGGCGCCACGGCACTGCATGGAGGAGATGGAACTGCTCGGCGAACCCGAGCTGTGAGCGGTCGCCGGACCCCACGCGCGTCGTTTCCACAGGCTGTGGACAACCTTGGGGAGAGTGACAAGCTTGTAACTCCACCGGCGGGATCCGGCGGTCCGACCGACCCGGCCGGGATCGTGCCTGCTCAGCGGTAACTCATCGCCGCGAACAGTCCCCCACCGATGAACGCCACCGCCGGCAGCAGCATCCAGTTGTTGGGCGTCCCCGGCAGCAATCCCGCGTAGTTCGCGATGATCAACAGCATGCCCAGACCCATCAGGCCGAACATGAGTACCGGCCACCAGGTGGGACTCGAACCCGCACCCGTCGACGCGGACGCCGTGTAACGGGCGGTCTCGGCCGCCCAGTCGGTCGCGACGTCGTCGTCGGTGTCGGCGGCACGTTGGTGACGTTCCGGCCGCACGCCGCCCCTGGGGGTCACACGCCCACCGGTGGGACGGGGACGCCCACCCCTGGGACCCTTCTTGTTACGCGCCTTGGAAGCCATCGGCCGCCAGTGTAGTGAGACGGCCCGAAGGCGGTCGGGCAGCGAGTCGGCTCAGGGTTCCCCGCCGTCGGTGGCGGGCGGCGCGGTGGTGTCCGGTGCCGAACTCGGTGGCGACGTCGTGGCCGGCGCGTCGGTGCTCGGTGGCGACGTCGGCGCCGCCGAGGTGGGCGGCGCGGTCGTCGGTGTCGGCCCGGCCGACACGATGATCGTCACGTTCTCCCCGGCGGCCAGGTACGACCCGCCGGAGGGGTCGGTGCCGATGACCCGACCCTGTTCGATCTGGTCGGAGTACTCGGTGTTCTGCGACGTGGAATACCCGGCGTCACGCAGGATCCCCTCGGCGGTCGGCACGTCGGTTCCCGCACCGATCTGGGGGACCTGGGTCTCCGCACCCGCGCACACCCACAGGGTCACCTCGGTGTCCGAGGTCAGGTCCTCGGTCGGTTTCGGTCTGGATTGGGTCACGCGGCCCGGTTCGCACGTGTCCTCACGGACCTCACGCTCGGCGATCCGTGACGGATCGACCCCGACGTTGCCCAGCGCGGTCTTCGCCTCGGCCAGGGTCATCCCGATGACCTTGGGCATCTCGACCGGTACCTCCGAGGCGTAGAACACCGTCACCAGGTCACCCTGGTCGAGCTTCTCCCCTGCTTCGGGATCGGTTCGGCTCACGTGATTCTGGGGCACGGCGTCCGACGGTTCACCGACGGTCTTCACCGTGAAACCCTCGGCCTCGAGGGTTCTCACGGCCTCGTGCAACGCCTGTCCGGTCACGTCCGGGACCCGCAGGTTGCCCCCGCCACCCGCCCCGAGGGTGCGGTAGGCGAGGAACACCAGCCCGGCGACCACGAGCAGGCTCACGAGCAGACCGATCACGAAACGGCGGGTCCGGCGCTTGTCGGGCTGTGCGTCGTAGTGCTCGTTGCGGGCCATGACCGGGTTCCCTCCGGGGGGCGTCGAACCGGGCGCAGCGACCATCGTCGCCGCGGACACCGCCCGGGTGGCGTCGGCGAGGTCCTCGACCTGTTGACCCTGGCGGAACCGACGCAGGTCGGTTCGCAGGTCCTCGGCCGAGGCGTACCGGTTGTCGGGGTTCTTGGCCAGCAGGCGCATGGTGATCGCCTCGTAGGCCGCCGGCACGCCCGGGGCGACCTGGGACAACGGCACCACCTGTTCCTGGACGTGCTTGTAGGCGACCGCGACGGTGTTCTCGGCTTGGAACGGCGACCCCCCGGCGACCAAC
>CAZVFF010000338.1:0-2442 GCA_964626395.1 uncultured Iamiaceae bacterium
ACCGACCCGTGATGTTTTCACGGCGTTCCGCCAACGTCTCGATGCCCAACAGCTCCGGTCCGCCGAAATCGGTCACGCGACCGGACGGACCGAACTCGACCACCGCCGCGATGCGGGCCGCGAACTCGCGCACGTCGACCGGTTGGAACGCCAGGCCCGGCACCTTGAAGAACACCGGTGCGCTCAACACGTCCTCGATGTGGTCGTGGAACTGGGTGGCCCGCAGGATCGTCCACCGGTTCCCCGATTCGACGATCGACTGCTCGGATTCCCACTTGGCCTCGTAGTAGGCGAGCCGGTGGCGGTCGACGCCGACCTTGGATGGGTACACGAAGTGCGCGCCTTGCGAATCGGCGGCCTCCCGTACCCGGCGGGTGCCGACCAGCTCGGTCTTCACGGCGTTGCGACCCCGGCCGACCACGGCGTGCACGACGACGTCCACCCCCTCGGTCGCATCGGCCACACCGGCACCGGTGAGGACGTCGCCTTCGACGAGCTGGACGCCCGCGACGACATCGGTGGATTCATGGATCATGTTCCGGACGGTGTGGCCACGTTCGAGCAACGCCCTGCTCACATGACGACCGAGATTTCCGGATCCCCCCGTGACGAGCACGGTGGACATCGGGCCACTCTAGCCTGTGAGATTCGTCATTTCAGCGTGCGCGGCGCGCCGTGCACGCGGGTCAGTCGGTCATCGACACCCAGTTGCCGTGGGGGTGGGTCCAACCCAGCGCCCGCGGGGCTTGTTCGACACCGTTGCGCCAACGGCGCAGCCCCAACACGGTGTCGGTGGCGGCCTCCTCGATGTTGTCGGTCGCCCCGGGCGGAGTGATCCCGGGCACGGCACCGGGGGGTTCCGCGGTCCCCCACGACACGGGCCGTCCAGCCTCGGCTGCGACCGCGAGCGCCTCGGCGACCCCGGTGCGACGGTCGCGGGCGACGTAGGTCAACGCCCAGATGTCGAACACCACCAGGTGGGTGGACCCGTCCAACGTGGCGACCAGATCAGGCAGGTCGTCGACCATGGCGCCGGTGACCACCCGCGGTGGCGCGCCACGCAGCTGGTCGACCGCCGCGCGGAACCGTTCGATCCGCCACGGCTGGTCGGGCCACAGGCACGCCTCCAACCACCGCACCCCGTCGGGGTCGGCGAGATCCACCGGCTCCAGGTCGATACCGACCCGTTCGGAGATCCGGTTCGGGAACGTGTCCAGTCCCGGCGCCCGCGGGCCCCGGACCCGGCCTTCGCACCGGACCGCCGATGCGGGGTCGCCCACCACCGTGTCGCCCACCTGCACCCGGTAGCGGTCCACGGCCGACAACAACCCCGCCGAGGCACCCAGTTCCACCAACGACACCGGCACCCCCGGCAGGTCCGTGCAGGCGGCGGCCGTGAGTACCGCGACGATCACCGCCCGGTTGACCTCGTTGGTCTGGGTCCGCCGCGTCGCGATGACCGCTTCCAGTTCGTCCCGGAACTCGAGACAGGTCGAGCGGAACGTCGGCCACGGGTCGCCGCCGGCCAGGTCGGCCTCGGGAGTGACCGACGAATACCAGGTCGCCAACGGCAGATCGGGGCGGCGCAGCACCAGATCGTGCACGGCCGCGAACAACAACACCGGACGGGCCTGGCCACCCCGGGCGACGGCCAACAGGTCGCACACCTCGGAATCCCCTGCGGCGGCCTCGGACAGGCGCCGGTACAACGGCAACTCGGGGTAGACGTGCGCGAAACGGGCGAACCGTTCGGCGATCGTGCTCACCGTTTCCCCCGGGTCCGGCGGGTCACTCCACGCCGATGAAGTACGGGTACAACGGTTGGCCGCCCGAATGCACCTCGACGTCCACATCGGGGCGGTGCTCGTCCAGCCAGTCGGTGATCCGACGCGTCGCCGCGACCGACGAGCCGTCCCCTTCGACCAGGGTGACGATCTCGTGCTCGTCGCCGACCCGGTGGTCCAGCAACCCGACGGTGGCGGCGACCAGGTCGGCCTCCACGGCCCGGATGCCCGAACGGGCGATGCCGAGGAAGTCACCCTCGGCGATGGGCCCCACCTCGCAACTCGACGCGCGCACCGCGACGGTCACCTCACCGGCGAGTACCGCACCGGCGCCGTCGACCAGCGCTTCGGTGACGGCGTCGACGTCGGTGAACGGGTCGTAGGACACCAGCGCCGCGACGGCTTCGACCACCCCGCGGGTCGGCACGACACGCACGGTCTTGTCGGTCTGCGCGGCGACCTGTTCGGCCACCGGGATGATGTTCGAGTTGTTCGGCAGGATCACGACCGCGTCGGCCGGCGCGGCCTCGACCGCGGCGAGCAGGTCGGCGGTCGACGGGTTCATCGACTGGCCACCCGCGACGATCTGTTGCACCCCCAACGAGTGGAACAGGCGACGGATCCCGTCGCCCGCGGCGACCGCCACCACCGCGGTGGT
>CAZVFF010000339.1:0-271 GCA_964626395.1 uncultured Iamiaceae bacterium
TCTCATCCGCGGGACGGATCGTCGACAACCGGTGTGCGATCACCACCGAGGTGCGGCCCACCAACGCCGAGTCCAGTGCCTGCTGGACCGCGGCTTCGGACTCGGAATCCAGGTGTGCGGTCGCCTCGTCGAGCACCACCAACGGCGGTGCCTTCAACAACAGCCGGGCGATCGCCACCCGTTGCTGCTCCCCGCCGGACAGGCGGTGGCCTCGGTCGCCGACCAACGTGTCCAACCCGTCGGGCAACGACCGCACCAACGGGTCGATCTG
>CAZVFF010000339.1:281-2435 GCA_964626395.1 uncultured Iamiaceae bacterium
ATGGTCTCGTGGAACAGGTGCGCCTCCTGGGTGACCATGCCCACGCTCGCCCGCAACGAGTCCAGCGTCGCGTCCCGCACGTCGACGCCGTTGAGCGACACCGACCCGCCGGCCACGTCGTACAGCCGGGGGATCAGGTTCGAGATGGTGGACTTGCCCGCACCAGACGGGCCGACCAGTGCCACCATGGCCCCAGGTTCGGCGGTGAACGACACGCCGAACAACACCGGTGCCGGTTCACGGGTGTCCAGCACGGCCACCGATTCCAACGACGCCAACGACACCTCCGCGGCGCTCGGATAGGTGAAATCGACCCCGTCGAAGACCAACCGGACCGGCCCGGCCGGGATCGGGCGGGCACGGGGTGCTTCCGCGATCGACGGGGCCAGGTCCAGCACCTCGAAGATCCGCTCGAAGGACACGAGCGCGGTCATGACGTCCACCTGCACGTTCGACAGCGACGTCAACGGTCCGTACAGCCGGGCCAGGTACGCGGTCAGGGCCACCACGGTGCCCACGTCGAGGGCACCCTCGACGGCCTGCACACCACCCCAGCCGTACACGAGTGCGGTGGCCAGGGCCGCGGTGAGCGTCAGCGCGGTGAAGAAGATCCGTGCGTACATGGCCGAGGTGACCCCGATGTCACGCACCCGACCGGCCCGCGCGTCGAAAACCCGTGACTCGTCGTCGGCCCGGCCGAACAACTTCACCAGCGTCGCCCCGGACACGTTGAACCGTTCGGTCATCGTGGAGTTCATCTCGGCGTTCAGTTCGTAGGACTCGAGCGTGATCGACGACAGCTTGCGTCCCATCAGGCGTGCCGGGACGATGAACACCGGCAGCAGCACCAGCGAGAACAACGTGATCTGCCACGACAGTACGAACATGGCGGCCAACACGATCACGACGGTCACCAGGTTGGAGACCACGTTGGCGAGCGTGTCGGTGAACGCCCGTTGCGCGCCGAGCACGTCGTTGTTCAACCGGCTCACGAGCGCGCCGGTGCGGGTCCGGGTGAAGAACGCGATCGGCATCTGTTGGATGTGGGCGAAGACCCCGGAGCGCAACTCGAAGATGATGCCCTCACCGAGCGACGCCGAGATCCACCGTTGGACCAGCGACAGGCCCGCGTCGGCCACGGCCAGGCCGGCGAGCAGCAGCGCCAGTGACACGACCAGGCCACGGTCCCCGGCGATGATGCCGTCGTTGATGATCGACCGGATGATCAGCGGACTGACCGCACCCAGGGCTGCGCCGATGACGACCAGCAGCAGGAACCAGGCGATCAGGCGCCGGTACGGGCGAACGAACCGGGCCATGCGGGCCGCGGTCCCGGATGCGACCCGGTGGTCGACGACCGAGCGGTCCCGCATGAACGAACGCATGCCGTGCGGGCCACCCATTCCCGTGCGAATGGACATCGCCGCACTCTAGGGAGCACCTGCGCGTTTCGGTTCGGCCCGGATGTCGGCGTGTGCCCGTTGCCCGACCCGGTGCGTCGATCGGTGCCGATGCGCCGGTCAGGTCCGGGCGTCGAGGGTGGCGATCGGGTACGCGAGTAGTCGCGTGTCGGCGGTGACCAGGGTCTGCTGCTCGACCAGCACCTGGGCGGCGAGCAGCCGGTCGAACGGGTCGCGGTGGAGCAGTGGCAGTCGTTCGACGGCGGCCGCGTGCGTGGTGTCGAGTGCGAGCGGGAGTGCGGCGAGTGCGTCGGTCAGGGCGTCGATCGTGATCGGCATGTCCAGTTTTCCGATGGATCGTTTGATCGCGATCTCGGCCACCGAGACGGCCGAGACGAACAGTCGACTGGTCGGATCCTCGAGGAGTTCGATCGTGGCCGGTCCGAGCCGGTCGGGGTCGCCGTTCGCCCACAACAGCACGTGGGTGTCGAGCAGCAGGTCGCTCACGGCTCGACGGGTTCGTCGAGTGCCGCCGCGACCTCGGGGATCTCGTCGTCGAAGTCGTCCGCGATCCTGATCTGTCCGGCGAACGCGCCCAGTTTCCTGCGTCGACCGTCCGACTCGGCGCGGAGGCCGCGCGCCAGCGTCTCGTTCAGCACGTCGGTGAACGACCGGCGTTCCTCGAACGCCTTGCGTCGCAGTGTTTCGTGCACCTCGGCATCCAGTGAAACGGTGGTGCGCATACACGCATCAT
>CAZVFF010000340.1:0-2432 GCA_964626395.1 uncultured Iamiaceae bacterium
GATCCGAGCGGCCCAGGAAGCCGCATTGTCGTTCCTGTCGAGCGTGCCCGACCGTTTCAACGTCGGAATCGTCTCGTTCCACGGCGCCGCGTCGGTGCTGGTGCCCCCGACGACCGACCGGGAGCCGGCCCGTGCCGCGGTGGAGGGTCTCCGGTTGGGGGAATCGACCGCCATCGGTGAGGGGATCTTCGCCTCGCTGTCCGCGATCGAGACGGTTCCACCGGCCGACGACGGGTCACCCGTCCCGGCCCGGATCGTGTTGATGTCCGACGGGGCGACCCAGCCCGGGCGGTCGACCGCCCCGGCGGTGGCCGCGGCCCGTGAAGCCCGGGTGCCGGTGGACACGATCGCGTTCGGGACCGACCACGGCACGGTGACGATCCCCGGCTACGAAGGCGAGGTTCCCGTCGACGTGGACCGGACCGCGTTGGAGCGGATCGCCCGGGATTCGGGCGGTCGTGCCTACACCGCGGCGACCGAGACCGAGATCCGCGAGGTGTACCAGCAGATCGGTTCGTCGGTCGGTTACCGGACCCGACTGGTGGACATCTCCGCCTGGTTCGTCGTCGGGGGGTTCGTCCTCGGTCTGCTCGCCGCGGCCGCGAGCCTTGTCTGGTCCGAACGGATGCTGTGAACCGGGCCCGCAGCCGGCCTTTTCACACCCGTTCGGAGACGACCTTGGATGCCCCACCCGGTTGCATCGTGACCCCGAACAGGGCGTCCGCGGCCTCCATGGTCCGTTTCTGGTGGGACACGATGATCAACTGCGCGGTCGAGCGGAACTCGGCGATCAGATCCAGGAACCGGTGCAGGTTGACGTCGTCGAGCGCGGCTTCGACCTCGTCCATCACGTAGAACGGCGACGACCGGGAACGGAACACCGCGAACAGGAAGGCGAGCGCCACGAGCGACCGCTCGCCCCCCGACAGCAGTGAGAGGCTCCGGACGTTCTTGCCCGAGGGCCGGGCACTGATCTCGATCCCGGTCGACAACGGTTCGTCCGGTTCGGTGAGCGACAGATCACCGGTGCCACCGGGGAACAGGGTCGTGAACAGCTCGACGAAGTTCTCCCGCACGTCCGCGTACGCGGACGCGAAGGTGCCGCCGATCTGGGCATCGACCTCGCGGATGACCTTGTTCAGTTCCCGGCGTGACTCGCGGACGTCGTCCAGCTGGCCGGTGAGGAAGTCGTGTCGTTCGGACTTCTCGGTGTATTCGGCGATCGCCAGAGGGTTGATCGTGCCCATGCGACGCAGTTCGCGTTCCAGTTCCCGAACCCGCGCGATCGGGGTGGTTCCTTCGTCGAGTTCGGGGCACGGCGCGACCATCGCCGTTTCGGGATCGGTGTCCAGTTCCACCCGGATCGTCTCGGCGATCTGTTCGGCCCGCACCCGCGCTTCGGTCTCGGCGATCCCGAGTTTCTGACGTTCCTCCCGACAGGTGGTGAGACGACGATCGGCATCGGTACGTTGTGCCCGCAGACGATCGAGCGCCTCGGTCTCGGCCCGCACCCGCTCGCTCTGGTGGCGACGCCGGACGCGCAGTTCCCCGACGGTCTCGTCCAACACGGCGAGCCGGTCGGCGACGACCCCGCCGAGTCGTTCCAGGGCCCGTGACGCCCGGTCGTGGGAGTCGCGGCGTGCTTCGGCGTCCCGTCTGGCTGCGAGGTCCTCGGCGAGACGTTCGTCGATCTCGGCCGCCCGGGACGTCAAGGCCGCACGCCGTTCGGTCAGCGAACGCTCCCGCTCGGTCGCCTCGGAGCGCCGGGCCGCTGCAGCGAGCGCCCGTTGCTCCAGTTCGGCTCGTGCGGCGTCACGCGCCTCGTTGTCGGCCGCCAGCCGGGCCTCGGCCGCCTCGAGATCGGGTAGCTGTTCGGCCAGTTCCGCGCCTCGAACCGTGTCGCGTTCGAGTGTCTCGGCCAGTTCCGCTGCGTGGACGCGCAATGCTTCGACCTCGACGTCCGCCTCGTCACGATCGGCACGGAGTCGTTCAGCCCGCCGATCCGCGACGACGTGCGCCTCATCGGCCCGTGTCGCGTTCGATCGTGCATCGTGAGCGGCCTCGTGTGCAGCTCTCCTCGCCGCCTCGGTCTCCTCGGCGGCACGGCGTGCGGTTTCCGCCCGTCGCGCGGCCTCCTCTGCTTCGACCCGTGCTGCGGCGAGTGCCGCACCCGTTGCGCCGGCACCCGCGGTCGTCGCACGCCAACCGGTGGGGGCGAATCGCCCCCGGTCGCCGGTGACTCCGAGATTGTCGGTATGTGCCTGGGCCGCGTCGACCGCGGCCCGCCAATCTTCGGCGACCAGGACGTCACCGACGATCACGTCGAGCAGCGTGTCCACGCCGGGCGAGATCCCACGCACGTGGTCCCGCAGGCCTTCGGTCCCCGGTACCACGGACGCCCCCGCGGTACGACGATCGGCGTTGCGCCGCAG
>CAZVFF010000341.1:0-2424 GCA_964626395.1 uncultured Iamiaceae bacterium
TCCGAACCGCTCGCCGTACATGAAGCCCCACATGAACGACGCGACGACCGCGGGGAGTTCGGAGTCGGCGAAATGGACGAGCGAGTACCACGCCACGATCAGCGACCACCCCCGGCTCTCGACACCGGATGGCCGCCGCAGGTCGGTGAGGTCCCCGACCTGGAAGTCCACTTCCGGGAACCGTCGGCGGGCTTCCGCGACCATCGCGGGGGACCGGTCGAAACCGGTCACGTGGGCGCCCGCCGCGGCCAGGTGGAACGCGATGTGCCCCGGCCCGCAGCCCGCATCGGCGACCGGACCACCATCGGCCAGGCCGGCCAGACGTTCCAGGAGCCATCGTTCGAACGGTTTGTGGTCGAGTTCGTCGATCACGGCTTCGGCGTACGCGGCGGCGACCGTGTCGTAGGTGGCGGCCACCCGCCGGTCACGAATCTCGGCACCGTGGTCCAGCAGCGTGTCGGTCGGCGACGGATCCCGAGACGACCCGTTCGCCGGTTCCTCGCCGGCCGGTTCGACGGAATCGACCGATCCGGTCCCGTCGCCCAGCAGGTGCATCCATCGGCGTCCCTTCTGTCCGGGACGACGGTCGAGTTCGGCCACCAGCGGCTGGTCCCGGACGGCGAGCGCCCCGAGCGCGGCCTCCACATCGGCGAGCTCGGCGAAATCGTGCAGGCGACCGGATCGTGACCGCAACTCGCCGGGGGTCTGCGGACCGCGGAGGAACAGGAGGGTCAGCACGGCCCGGGCGGCGTCGTCCAGGTCGATTCGTTCGGTGAGGACCTGCCGGTGTTTGACCGTGCGGGCGCCGTGGCTCGCGTGCACCAGCCGCAGCAGACGCGCGGCCTTGAGTCGTTCGGCGGCGGCGAGCACGTCGTCGTCGGTCAGCTCCATGACCGGGTCACGTCCCGAGGTCTGGTTGCAGGCCGTGACGAGGCCCCTGGTGGTAATCGGATACGTGGTCGGGACGGTCCGTTCCTTCTCCAGCAGACTCCCGAGGACGCGCACCTCGACCGGGTCGAGTGCGGGCAGTTCTTCGTCAGCCACGACGAAACACTACCGGCATGCCCGAAGCCCGATCCGGGTGGACGCCGGGGACGATCGACCGGTGACGATGCGAGTCAGTCGGTCACGGCGCCGCCGACCATGGCGATGAGACGTTCGACCTCGGTTTCCACAGCAGCTTTGTCGACATCCGCGCCGACGAGCGGGCCATCGGGCGTGTCGTGTTCGATCAACGCGAGGAGCACGTGTTCGGTCCCGATGTAGCTGTGACCCAGGCGCAGTGCTTCCCGGACGGTCAGCTCGAGCACCTTGCGTGCCGCCAGGTCGTAGGGGACCAGGGCGGGCGGGGTGTCGACGGGTCCGGGCAGATGCGCCTCGGCCCGGGCACGGACCGCAGCCGGGTCGACACCGACCCGGTCGAGGGCGACGACCGCGACCGACGTCGATTCCTCGAGCAGGCCGAGCAGCAGATGGGCCGGGGTCACTTCGGCCACGCGTTGGGCGACCGCGGCGTTGTGCGCCGCGACGATGACGTTGCGCGCCCGGGGGGTGAAGCGTTCGAACCCACCCGCATCGTCGGGTTCCGGGTCGACGTCGGGAGGCAGGAACCGTTTCCGTGCGGCCTGTTTGGTGACCCCCATGCGGCTGCCGATTTCGGTCCAGGATCTCCCCGCAAGCCGTGCCTGGTCCACGAAGTGGCCGATGAGATGGTCGGCGACGTCACCGAGGTGCTCGCCGGCCAACATGGCGTCGACCAGACGGTCCAACAGGTCGTCGTGGACCGTGGCGATCGCGTCGATGAGGTCGTCGAGGCGAACGGCGGACGTGATCGGTCGAGGTTCGTTGAAATCCACAACGACAACCTCAGGTTGTCTCCTCTTCATGCGACAACTCGAAGTTGTCATGCTCCGGGCAGTGAACGGCCAGCCGACAGCCGGCGCCCGCACCGTGCGTCCCTCACCGGGACCCGCCCGCGCGATCCCGATACGGTCACCGTGATCCGGCCGTCGTGACGGTCCGGAACCACCGCCGAAGGAGAGACCGCCCCGTGGGGACGAACAGCACGTATTCGATGGTCGCCACCACGACCGACTCGGACGAACTGACCGGAACGATCGCCCGCACCCTGCTGGACCGGCGTCTGGCGGCCTGCATCCAGGCGAGCCCGATCCGCAGTTTCTACCGTTGGGACGGCGCGGTCCACGACGACCCCGAGACCTTGCTGTGGATCAAGTGCCGCACCGAGGACTTCGCGGCGATCCGGGCAGCCATCGTCGAGGTGCACACCTACGACGAACCCGAGATCATCCAGGTGCCGATCACGGACGGCAGCGCCGGCTATCTGGCGTGGATCACCGCCGAAACCACCCGTTCCTGAACCCGGCGCAACCACGATCGGCTCGGTGACCGGGTCGTCACGAC
>CAZVFF010000342.1:0-2396 GCA_964626395.1 uncultured Iamiaceae bacterium
GGCTGCACGAACGCGCCGACGACGTCGTCGGGCTCGTCGCCACCCACGGCCACGAGGACCACGTCGGGGGTCTGAGCTACCTGCTGCGGGAATTGTCGTTCCCGATCTACGGTTCGGAACTGACCCTGGCGTTGGCCTCGGGACGGATCAAGGAGGCCGGGTTGATCGACCGGACCGAACTGATCCCGGTCCGCGACGGCGAACGTCGTCGCATCGGCCCGTTCGAGTGCGAGTTCATCCCCGTCACCCACTCGGTGCCCCACGGGTTCGCCACCGCCGTGCACACCCCCCAGGGCACGATCCTGCACACCGGCGACTTCAAGATCGACCTCAACCCCGTCGACGGTCGACTCACCGCGCTGTCGGTGATGGGTGCGATCGCCGAGAACGAAGGCGTCCGTCTGCTGCTCAGCGACTCGACCAACGCGCTCGAACACGGCCACTCCCGATCCGAATCCTCGGTCGGCGCGGTGTTGAACGACATCATCGCCGCCCAGACCGGTCGACGGATCGTCACCGCGTGTTTCGCCAGCCACATCCACCGGGTCCAGCAGATCGCGGACGCCGCGATCGCGAACGGCCGGTTCATCGCGACCCTGGGTCGTTCGATGCTCAAGAACGTCGCGATCGCCCGGGAGATGGGCCTGCTGGACATCCCCGAGTCGATGCTGATCGACATCGAGAAGGTCGACGACCTCGACCCGGGCCGGGTGTGTGTGATCTCGACCGGCTCCCAGGGGGAACCGATGTCGGCGCTGAGCCTCATGGCGTCCCAGGAGAGCCGTTGGCTGAAACTGACCGGCTCGGACACCGTCATCCTGTCCTCGCACCCGATCCCCGGCAACGAGATGAGCGTGTCCAAGGTGATCGACAACCTGGTCCGCCTGGGTGTGCGTGTCGTGGACTCGGGCGTGTCCGATGTGCACGCCACCGGCCACGCGAAAGCCGAGGAACTCAAGACCGTCCTGTCGATCACCCGACCCGAGTGGTTCACCCCGGTCCACGGCGAGTACCGCCACCTGAGCGCGCACGGTGCGCTGGCCCGTGACATGGGTGTCGCCGAGGACCGGGTGCTGGTGTGCGAGGACGGCGATCAGCTGGTCCTCGACGACGACGGCATCACCCGCCACGCCGATGCGATCCCGGCGGGTTACCTGTACGTCGACGGCATCGTCGGTGACGTCGGCGGCGGGGTGCTGCGCGATCGCCGTGTGCTCGCGGAGGAGGGCGTGGTCGTGGTCGTGGTGACCGTCGATGCGCGCACCGGGGCGATCGTGACCGGTCCGGAGGTGATCACACGGGGTTGGGTGTACGCACCCGAAGCCGAGGATCTGCTCGAAGGGGCCCGTGAAGCCGTCACCGACGCCGTCAAGGCCGCTTTCGCCCGCGACGCCGCCGACATCGAGGCGCTGCAACGGGTCGTGCGACGCGCCGCGGGCAAGTTCGTGAACACCCGGACCCACCGTCGGCCGATGATCGTGCCGGTGGTCATGGAGGCCTGAACCGCCATGGACCGGGACCGCCCCGTGACCCGACCCGACCCGGGAGCCGTCGACGCGGGTGGGGACCCGGCGTGCTGGGCACACCTGGTCTGCGACGGGTGTGGCCGGGTGCTCGACCCGGGTGAGGACCACGTGTGCCACGACGGGGACGACGGCGCGTGACCGGTCCGGCTCGTCGGAGATGACCCGGTGAGCCGGGCGTTGGGGCGGCTGGTCGAGGGGACCCCCGGGCTGCTCGCACCCTGGGAACGGATCGTCGCGGCGGGCCGTGCCCGCACCGTCCCGGGAACCGAAGCGGCCGACCGGCTGCCGGCGACGACGATCTGGGCGGTGTCCGACCGCCGTCTGTTCGTCTTCGACGACACGCGACGACGCCGCCGGGGTCCCGGGCGGACCGTCGAGGTGCACGACCTCGCCGATGCGCTCGACGGTTGGGGTGTCCAACCGTTCGACGACCACGACGTCCTGTTCGGGGTGACGATCCGGGGTCGGGCCCTCCAGGTGGTCATGGACCCCGACGATGCCCGGATGCTCCTGGCCGCCCTCGATGGCGCGGCGGGGTCGGACCCGGACGGGACGGCCGACGATCCGGAACCAGCGACCGGGAGCCTCGCGACCCCCGCCACGGGTGGCGACGAGGTGCTCGGCGCCCGCGAACCCCGACCCGGACCGGTCGGGGCTCCCGGGGACGGGTCCGTACCGGGTGGGGTTCGTGCCGCCCTCGCCGACGGTGACTGGTGTGCCGCCCGGGACCGCCTGCACGCGGTGGGGGAGCCCTCGAGGCGCGAATGGGTGGTCCGTAATCTCGGCGGGCGCGAACTGGTCGCCGGTATCGAAGCCTGGGTCGCAGCCGAACCCGAGGACGCGGATGCCTTCCTGGTGCGCGGAGCGAAC
>CAZVFF010000343.1:0-2363 GCA_964626395.1 uncultured Iamiaceae bacterium
CCCCCGCCCCCCCCCGGACCCCTGTGCGGGGGGGGCCCGGCCCGTTTTCAGCGTAGGAACGCGATCAGCGCCGGGATCTGCAACTTGCCGGCCGCGGTGAGCGCGTCCTGGTAGGCGGCTTCGGTCGTGAGCAGCATCAGGTCGGTGTCGTCGGGTGTGAGATCGTCGGTGAAGGGGATCGGCGACCACGACGACAACTTCGGTGGTGCCATCGCCGGTCCGGTCCGCATCGCCCGGTGCCGGTGGGAGTGGGACGGTCGGTCGGGGAACAGACGGTCGCT
This sequence comes from uncultured Iamiaceae bacterium, assembly GCA_964626395.1. Taxonomy (GTDB): domain Bacteria; phylum Actinomycetota; class Acidimicrobiia; order Acidimicrobiales; family Iamiaceae; genus JAFDWI01. The sequence continues at coordinate 282 of CAZVFF010000343.1, forward strand.
GTTGAGCATCTCCGCGACCCGTCGGATCCCCTGGCGTGCCCGCTCCGCGGCGTCGTACCGCACGACCTCGATCTCGGCGACCAGGTTGGTCGTTGCGTCGTGTTCGTCGCGCAGCATCCCCGCCCACGGTTCGGGAGCCGATGCGGCCAGCTGCCGAAGGGTGGGCGGCGACGTGCGTGGTGTGCGGCCGGCCAGGAGTTGGACCTGCGCCGCACGCAACAGGTCCGATTCGCGTACCTGGTTCCGTGCGCTCTCGACCTCGCCGGCGGCCCGGGTCAGATGCTCCTCGGCCCGTTCGACCAGAAGTGCGCGCAACACCGTGAGGCGGTAGGCGAGACGTTCCAGACTGTTGCGTTCCTGCCGAAGGGTGTCGGCGACTTCCTGCATGCGGTCCTCCCGAGGTCGGTATCCATCGGCGGGACCCCGGAGATGGTCAAGGGTTGTCGGGGGAGAATGTCCGAACGGCCCACGGGCTCGTGCCGGGTCCGGTTCCCGCTGCGACCCGACCGGTCCGTCAGTTCGGGTCGTCGAGGATCCGGGTGGCCCCGTCGGCGCCGGGGCCGGCGTCGTCATCGGACACGGGAACGGTCACACCGGGAACGAACGGCGTGGTCGGCAGCGTCGCCGCATCCGGAGGGGCGAACGAACGGGTGGGTTCGAAGTTGCTGTCGCCACGGATCGCGACCGTGCTGTCGGTGTTCTCCCGGATCCGACGTTCCAGCTCCCGGTCGGTGCGTCGCTGTTGGGCCGCGAGCAGACGTTCGTAGGGGCGCCGGTAGATGTGGCTGACGCGTTCGGCGAGTTCCATGATCCACCACGACACGGCGATGATCCCGATCACCGCGACGAACGTCATCGCCGGGGGCAGACTGAGCGCGAAGAACTCCCGACCGAAGGGAACCACGAGCGCCAGCCCGAACGTGGCGACCATCGCCGCGACCAGCAACTTGCGCCAACCGGTGAGCGGCCGGGCCAGGCGGACCAGGATCAGGAACCCCAACCCGACGAGCACCAGGGTCGCGGTCGTGCGCCGCTGATCGAGCGACAGGGTCGAGCTGTCGAGGTTCGCGAGGTAGTAGCCCCCGAAGGTGGCGCTCGCGCACAACAGGCCGGCGGGCACCGCGAACCGCATGACCCTCGCGACGAAGTGCGGTTCGGCGCGGGTCGTGTTCGGGCTGAGCGCCAGGAAGAACGCCGGAATGCCGATGGTGAGCGACCCCACCAGGGTCAGGTGACGGGGCAGGAACGGGAACGGCAGGCCGGCCACCCCGACGGCCAGGGCGAGCAGCATCGCGTAGACCGTCTTGGTGAGGAACAGGTTCGCGACCCGTTCGATGTTCGCGATCACCTGGCGACCCTCGGCGACCACCGGCGGCAGCGACGCGAAGTTCGAATCCAACAGCACCAGCTGGGCCGCGGCACGGGTGGCGTCCGCGCCGGATCCCATCGCCACGCCGATGTCGGCGTCCTTGAGGGCGAGGACGTCGTTCACGCCGTCACCGGTCATCGCCACGACGTGCTTGTCGGTCTGCAACGCCCGGACCATCGCCCGTTTCTGGCGGGGGCTGACCCGCCCGAACACGGTGTTGTTCTCGAGCAGTTCGCGCAGGGCGTCGTCGTCGCCGTCGGGGATCTGCGTGGCGTCCACGCCGTCGGCCACGTCCAGGCCGGCCTTGCGGGCCACCGCGGCGACGGTGGCAGGGTGGTCGCCGCTGATGACCTTGACCGCGACCTCCTGGGAAGCGAAGTAGGCGAGGGTGTCGGCCGCTTCGGCCCGGATCTTGTCCTCCAACAACGCGATCGCGTGCGGCCGCAGACCGTCGCCCAGTTCGCCGTCATCGGGGGGTGCGGGCGCGGTCGCCAACAACAGGACACGCTGGCCCTGGTTCGCGTACGTCTCCACCGCTTCGCCCAACGCAGCGGAGTCCGCGATCTTGCGCAGCAGCACGTCGGGCGCACCCAGCACCCAGGTCGTTCCCGCGATCGTGGCCGACGACCATTTGCGGGCCGACGAGAACGGGGTCGCCTCGGAGATCTGGGACCGGACCCCCACGACCAACGGGGCCTCGGGCAACGGTGAAC
>CAZVFF010000344.1:0-2362 GCA_964626395.1 uncultured Iamiaceae bacterium
TCGCTCACCTCGTGTTTCCGGGCACTCGGCGCGACGATCGGCCGCGCGTTCACTGTTCGATCCTAAGGCGATCCGTGGAGGATGGCAAGGTAACTTGTGACGTTGGCTGAGTGGGGCGCATTGGCTTCCTCACTCCCTCGGCTCGTTACTCGACTCGCCATTAAGGAACCGTTCCATCGCCAGGGGTGCCTCGTGGACGTCGCGGAGGGCGTGGCGGTAGGTGAGGTCCACCATGCGGGTCGTGCGATGGCCGGCGGCGTCCGCGATCAGACGCTTGTCGACCCCTGCGTCGCTCAACAACGAGATCGACGTGTGCCGCAACTCGTACGGCGTCCAGTGGCCCTCGATCCCCGCGGCGGTGAGCACCTTGCGGAACAGCCTGCGCAGGTTCGACGGATCGACCGGTGTGCCCCAGGTCGTGGTGAACACCGGATCCCAATCCAACTTCGTCCATCCATCACCGGCGAGAGCTCGACGTTCATCGGTCCGCTGCAGATGTTCCCGCAATGCCGTCACCGCCACTGGAGGGATCGCCACCGACCGACGGCTCGATGCCTTCACCGGGCCGGGGCGGAGCATCTGGTGACCCTCGGGATCCCTGACGCGAGCGAGTGACTGGACCACGTGGATGACCCCGGCCTCCAGGTCCACCGCCTCGCGAGACAGGCCCGTCACCTCGCCCGGTCGTAGACCGGCCGCCAACATCACGACCCACACCGCGCCGTACTGCTTGTCGTCGGCCGCGGCACGCATCAACGCGGTGACCTGATCGGGAGAGAGCGACTTGCGTTTCACCGGTGGCTTCGCCGTCTTGGGGATCTCGACCCCGTCGGCACTGTTCCAACGGATCAGACGGCGACGGATCGCCCAGTCGAGTGCCATGTGCAACGTCGCCCGCAGCTTCACCAGGCTGTCGTGGCTCAACCCCTTGGCCGACGTCGAACGCTCGCCACCCTTGGCCAACGATTTGAAGGCACGCTCGACGTGTTCGCGGGTGAGATCCTGCAAACGGATCGACCCGAGGTTCGGGACGAGGTGCTGTTCGACCGCCCAGCGGTGCGCCTCGATGGTGTTCGACGAGTTCACCCGGGCTCGATTCGGCGATGCCTCCTCCAGCCACGCCTCGAGGACCTCGCCCAGCTTCAGGCTCGGGGCCGCCTGCAGACCGGACGCGGCAGCGGCCTCGCGTGCCCGGAGTTTGTCGCGCACCTCCTTGCGCGTGGCGCCCCGCGCGAACACGCGTGCGCCGTTGATCGTCCGTGCGCCCCGGTACCGTCCGGAAACTTCTCGGACGATGGTTCCGTCGCCGTAACCCATGTGTGCCTCTCGGTGTCGGTGGCACACTCCGACGTCGAAGTGTGCCAAAAGTGTGCCAGCACCGTACGCACGCCCTGTGACAGCGAAACCCCCAGGCCTTCTGACCTGGGGGTTTGTTCCGTGGAGCTATGGGGAATCGAACCCCAGACCTCTTCCATGCCATGGAAGCGCTCTACCAACTGAGCTATAGCCCCGTCAGGAATGTCCACGATAGCAGCGCGCCGTCACGTGCCGGATATCCGGCGGGCTGCATGTGCTTGCTGGATGTAGCGCGTCGAGCGTGTCGTGGACTCGAAGTTGTGACGAAGTTCGGGTGGGGGGTGCGCGGGGTGGGGCTGCGTGTGGTCGTGCAGGCGGGCCGGGTCAGCGGGGTCGGAGGACCAGCTGGGTCTGGGTTGTCTTCGCCACCGGGTTCTCCTCGGTGGCGAGATCCGTTTCGACCACGATCGTGGTGCCACCGGCGTGCAGGATTCGCGACGTGGCCGTCAGTGTCCCGGACCGTGCCGCGCCCAGGAAATTCGTCTTCGACTCGATCGTCGTGGTGCCGACCGCACCTTCGGGCAGGTTCAGGAACGACGACAACGCCCCCGCCGCGTCGGCGAGTGCCATGATGACGCCGCCGTGGATCACGTGGTTCGCGGTGCAGATGTCCTCGGACCACGGGATCGTGAGCTCGACCCGCTCGGCGTCGATGCGTACCGCGGACATGCCCAGTCGGCCGCACATCGGCATGGCGGCGCGCAGGTAGCCGGTCGGGTCGGCCCGAGCCGCCGCCAGCGCGCCCGGCCCCGGGCCACCGGTGCGGTCACCGCCGACCCGCCGCCGAAATTCGTACGACGAAGCCGCCTGTGGCGGCATTTTCGTACGAATTTCGGGAATGGGGCAGATGGTGGGTCGGGATGGTCACTTCACCACCAGGTTCACCATCCGACCGGGCACGGCGATGACCCGGGCGGGTTCGGTGCCGTCCAGGAGCTCGCCGATCCGGGGGTCGGCCAGCGCAGCGGCCGCCAGGTCGTCCTTCGATGCGTCGGGGGAGACCGAG
>CAZVFF010000345.1:0-2345 GCA_964626395.1 uncultured Iamiaceae bacterium
GTGTAGGCCAGCTGCAGGCGCATCGCGTCGCCCAGGCCGATGTAACGGATCTTGGCCGGGTCGATCCTGCGTCTGGTGATACGGATCGCGAACTCCACACCCCGCCGCAGCACCGGCGCGTAGCTCAACAACACGAACCCGATCGCCACCGCGACCCCGGCGACCAGGTACCAGCCGAGGTTCGCCGTTCCCGCACCGAGCCCGACCAGGATGATCGGGATGGTCGGCACCGTCGAGGTGACCCCGAGGAACAGGTTCTCGTACACGAACGCGACCGTCGCCTGCGCCTTGGAGATCCCGACCCGGGGGCCCCAGGCGACCTTCCACGCGAACGCACCGACCTGGCCGGGCACGTACTTGAGCAACCAGGCGGCGACCTGGGCCCGGATCGAGCTGGCCAGCGGGATCGGTCGGTCCGAACACGCGGTCACCGTGCTGCGCCACAACACCCCCGAGACGAGGACCGCGACGGTGAACGTGACGGTGGCGATCACCCCGGCCCAGCCGCCGATGAACGCCTTGCCTTCGAGCTGGGAGTAGTTCTGCGACAGCCGTCGGAGGACCGACACCGCGACGAACGCGATGATCGCGATGAACGCGATGACCCGCGCGTACTGCCACCGCGGCTCCGAGAGCCGTGCCCGGATCGAGGTCATCGCACCTCAGGTGGGTTCGGGAAGGTCCGGGTTGTAGGTGCGCAGATACTCGAGACTCTTCTTGGCCGAGTACGGGACCCGTCCGTCGGTCCGGGGGTGACCCACGGCGAGCAGCATCACGACCCGTTCGTAGGGTTCCAACCCGATCGTGGCCGCCATCTTGCGTTCCAACGGCTCGAAATCGGGCCAGTTGATGACCGAGGAGGCCAACCCGACCGTCTCCAGTGCCAACATGAACGCCATCGCCGACAACGACGAGTCGATGTAGATCACGTGACGGTCCCGGGCCGAGAAGAAGTTGTCGAGCCGGCCGACCAGGACCACGACCGTCGGGATGTTGTGGTGGTAGCCGGCGGCACCGAAAGGCACCGCCGCGACCTTGCGGACCATCGCCGGGTCGTCGTAGATGCGGTACTCGAACGGCTGGCGGTTGCAGGCCGTGGGCGACTGGCGGGCCACCAGCATCGCCTTGTCGAGCAGGTCGCGTTCGACTGGGCGGTCCTCGAACCACCGGACGGACCGACGGCGGACCGCCAGCTGCAACAGGTCGTCGTAGGAGACCGACAGTTCGGGTGATTCGGCCCGGGCGTACGGTGCGTGGACGTCGGCGTCGGGATCACCGACCTCGCCGGCAGCGACGAGGAAACGCTGTTCGAGCGCGACCAGGCGTTGGTCCTTCTGCACGGCGTCGAAGTAGGCGTGCAGCACGTCGGTGCTCCACTGCGACAACTTCGGGTCGGCCAGGGAACAGTCCCGTTGGTACAGCTCGTAGGCCTCGACGGTCTCGCCGATGTAGTCCAACGCGAACGTGGCGCGCCGCGGCTCCATGATCAGCGCCTTCTCCAACCGGTGGATGTTGCGCCGCAGCCGAGGCGATGTGGCGATGACCCGGTCCTGGTTCTGCCGGTACGCGGCCCGGCCGGTCAGGATCGCGTACCGCTCACGGTTGAAGCCGAACGGGGACAACCAGAAACCGACCGTCGCGGTCGCGCGGTTGGTGGTCAACAGGTCCAGGACCCTGCGTTGGGTGCGTTCGTTCAGTGACCGGACCCGCGGTCTGGCCAGGAACCCCTGGACCCGTCGTTTGACCCGCGCGAGGTCGCTCACCGGTTCCCGTATCCGTCGAGACGAGCTTCGGGGTCGACCCCGGAAGGGGGACCCACCCGCGGCGGTGGCGGAGCCGCGGTGTGCTGGAACACGGCACGCAGCTGTGCGTCGGTGGCGTGGTCGAGGCTCGTCGCGACCACCCGCGCCCCGGGGAAGCGTGCCGCCTCGTCGAGGAACGCGCCGGCGTTCAGATCGTCGACCAGGACCGCCAGGGTTGTCGTGTCGTCCTTCGCGACCTGTTTGAACCAGTCGATCCAGGCGTCGGTGATCCCGATGTCGACGAAGTGTGCGACCAGCGCCGCGATCGCCGCGCCCACACCGGCGCCGACGATCCACCCGGCCGGACCGAAGGTGAACAGGCCGAACAGACTGCCCCACAGCGCGCCGGTGATCGCGGCGCGGGGCGGTGTCGGGTCGACCGATTCGTGGACCTTGACCTTGCCGTGGGGCGACGCGACGATCGTCACGGCGTCCTTGAGCACCAGCAGCCCGCGCGCGGCCAGCCCCTTGACCGCGGTCTCGAACTCGTGGGCTCGGAACCACGTGGGGAAGGCGATACCGATCAGGATGCCCGACCGTGTC
>CAZVFF010000346.1:0-2335 GCA_964626395.1 uncultured Iamiaceae bacterium
GTCGGCCTCGAAGGGCCCGTCCGACGGTGCGTCGGGTCCGCAGGTCTGGCCGAGCACGGTCACCCCGGGCGCGGTGGCCGCGCCGGTTCCGGCGACGTGCAGGTCGAAGAACGCCTGCAGGCGTTGCACCAGCAACGCGCGATCGTCGGGTTTGTTCTGGCCCCGCTGGTGGCCGCCGTCGTAGAAGAACAGGTCGATCGGTGCGTCCGGGAACTCGGCCCGCACCCGGTTGTAGTAGCGCAGGTATTCGTCGGCGGGGAAGATCGCGTCGGTGAACCCCGAGGTGAGCATCAGCGGTGCCGGTTCGGCCACGGGTACGCCGTGGGCGCCGGTCAGCAGGTAGTACGGCGACCGGTAGCGGGCCATCTGGTCGACGATGTACGCGTGTTCGGGCCCGTCGTAGGGTTCGCCCTGTTCCATCACCGCGAACCAGCTCGTGATGTCCGCTTCGGGGTTCGACCCTTCCGGGGCGTAGTGGCCGATCACCGAACCGGCTGCGTACAGCAGCGTCCCGATCGACTGTTTCCACACCCCGATCGGGTCGAGGTCGGCGGTGGCCGAGGTGACCTCGTCGTCGAAGGTGCGCCCGTTGGGCAACAACGCGTACACCAGGTCGCTCCAACCCGACAGCGGCGCGGCGCCCGCGATGTGCAGCGGCACCCCGGCCGGGCTGGTCCAGGGGTGCACGGTGCCGTCGGGTTCCATCACCCGGTCGTTCAGGGTGGCCGCCGCCAACGACGCACCGGCGCCGTAGGACTCGCCGGTCAGCCCGATGCGAGCCGGGTCCGCGATGCCCTCGTCGACGAGCAGTCCGATGCCGTTCTGGATGTCGCGGATCTCGTAGCGGTAGTCGTCCAGACGCAGGTAACCCTCCGCGCACGCGGTCGGGGACGCCTGGCGGGACCGGACGGTGCCACACGACTGGCCCCAACCCCGGGCGGAGAACTGCAGCGTGGCGTAGCCCTCGGCGGCGAGCATCGCTGCGGTCAGCCCGCCGTACTGTTCGTCGTCGGGTCCGGTGGGCGGCATGCCCCAGCCGTGGCTCTGCACGACCAGGGGGTGGCCGCCGTCCGCCGAGGCGTCGGCGGGTGCGGGCGGCAGGGTCACCCACACCTCCAGTGGCGTGCCGTCGAAGCTCGCCAGGCGCAGGTCGGGTGCGCCGGCACCGCCCATGTCGCCGTGGCACACCCGGATCCCGTCGGCCCGCGTCTCGCACGGGATCGCCGCACCGTCCATCGTGTGTCCGCCGAGCACCTCGTCGACCACGCCGGGTGCCGCCACGGCACCGGGGGTGGGTCCCACGCCGGGTACGACGGTGACGGCCAGCAGGACCGCGGCCGCCAGCGCTCGGAACGCCCGTCGGGACCCCGGTGGTCCAGCGCAGGACACGTTCGTGGCGGGACGGGTCGGTCGGCTCGACATGTGCTCGAACCTACCCGGCGTTCCGGTGACGCCGTTCACGTCGGCGCGCGCCGGCGGTCGACGTCCCGCGGTCGGCCACGTGCGGCTCCGTGCCCGCCCGCCCGTTCGGTGGCCCGGACCCGAACCGGGGTTCGGTCACCCGCCCGGGGGAAAGCCGGGAGAGTCCGGGTCGGTGGTGGTACGCCCCCCGGGATTCGAACCCGGAACCTGCGGATTAAGAGTCCGATGCTCTACCGTTGAGCTAGAGGCGCGTGCTGCGGGGATCGATGTTACCGCCCCCGGGCGGCATCGGGGAAAGCATCACGGCCCGGCGGTGGAGTGGCGGGGTCGAGGACGTTGCTGAGCACCCGCAGCGTGTGGGGCACCACGGCGTAGTAGGCCCATCTGCCGCGTTGCTCGCGGGTGACCAGTCCGGCACCGACGAGCTGTTTCATGTGGTGGGAGACGGTGGGTTGGGACAGGTCCACCGGTCCGGTCAGGTCGCACACACAGGCCTCGCCGCCGGGGCTCGCGGCGATCATCGACAACAGTCGGACCCGGGTGGGATCGGCGAGTGCCTTGAACAGGCGTGCCAACCGTTCGGCCACGTCGGGGTCCATCACCCCACTGGTCACCGGGACGCAACGCTCCGCAACGGTGGCGACGTCGAGGCGTGGCAGTGGGGATGGCACAGCCACTATGCTAGGCGATACATTGACGATCATCGATGTATCGACGACCGTCGATGCGCTCCCGCGACCCCCACGGAGCACCCATGACCGACCGGACCGGTGACGACGTCGACCACGCCATCCGGTTGCGTGAGGAGGTTCGTGACCGTTACGGCCGCGCGGCGACGGCCGGCGCCGATGGAGCCCCCAACACCGCCCAGTTGGCCGGTGTACCCGACGGCGGCGAACCCCACCCCCCCTCC